>JAUWFP010000096.1 GCA_030606845.1 Anaerolineales bacterium
ATTTGCAAATCGCCCTGCCCGCGGGGTCGGCTGCAGCGAATTGTTATACGGCGCATAAGTTCTAGTCTCATAATTACGATCTCAACGAAGCCTGGGTAGAAATCGCCCAGTACTATTCATATAAACTCGATACTCTTCTCCAAATTGATCGATCATCATAGCTTCCTCCCGCTCCATGATTCTATTGAAAAAGAGAAGGAATATCACAACCAGCGCCATGAGAGGCCAAAACGAGGACACAATGGATAAACCCAGAAAGAAAAGAAAAAGCGATGCATACATAGGATGCCTGATGAATTCATAAGGACCGCTTGTATTTAGAGTATGCTCTTCCTTAAATTGAAGAGTCGTGGACCATTGCATTCCAAGAGTTCGATGTACCCAAACAAGTAATAAAAGGCCTGCAACTCCAAGTAATACACCGCTAACCCTGAGCCATAAAGGTAGTGGAAGGAAAAGCCATTCTGAACCAGAGGGTTCGATAAAATAAAGAACAATAAGACCAAGCATGAAAAGGAACCCCACAGGACGAAGGAGAAGGCTCCAACGCCCCTCTCTTGCAACTGCCTCTTCGCTTACGGAATAACTGCTTTGTCCCCTGCGGCGCTGCTTGATACCGAAATATGCCCTAACGATTAAAACCAGGATAAACAAAACCAGAAAAAGAAGCTTGAACGTGGTGTTCTCGTTCATAACGAACTCCGAATATTTCTGCGCCGAATAACAATTAAATATAAGGCTAGAGATGGCGCAGGCTCAACCGGTGCAGCCTCTTTATTCAATATCTGTGAGCCCCACATCACCGAGAGTGGCGATATCCATCCGCACCCAGAGAACCCAACGCTCGAGCTCCGTTGGTGCCGAGCGCAGGACAAACCACTGCAGCAGATCCGGCGGCAGGCTGCCATCCCAACCACGCCGTTCCTTCAACGCCATTCCCTGACCCATGTAGTCGGTAAGCAGGCTGATTGCCGAATTTGACTCCAAAGCGAGAACTGCCGGGGGGGGATCTGCCAGGGAGTTGAATACTCCCCCTGCTCGATTGTAACCGCGCAGCGCCCACGCCAGTGCGGGGTTAACCTCAGATTGCACATCAACAGCGATCTCATCGGTCCGACCCGCGTAGGCGAGTGAGGCATTGTCGAGTGTTTCCGTGAGCAGTCGCATGCCCTTTGTGGTTACTACAGGATGCCAGAGTTCTCTGGCGCTCGTTGCCAGGGGCGTGAAATTCAAGCGCCAGGCTGCAGAGAGCGTGATCGCGGCCAGCACAAGTGTAGCCGTGATCCCCAGCGTATCTGCCACAACGCCCCAAGACCAACCCAAACCAAAGAATAGCAGCAGGCTAACGGCCATGATGATCAATGCGCTGAATACAAGCAGGATTAGACCTGGGTCACTCGGTGTGTACTCCAAGATAAAGCCATTTGCGTAGCCGACTAGTGATATCCATGCAGAAGCTGTTAGCACCAGAAGTACACTGGCGAGGCCTACTAATTCGAGCCCGACGCCCCTCTGCGCAATTCGTTCAATCAAAACCGAGATGGCATAGGCCACCAAAAGCGCTAGAGGAAGGACCACAAAGATGATTTCCGCTGCACTCCGCGCAGGATAAACTAGGCCGCTGAACAAGCTGCCCAACGCCCATAGACTGGCTGCCTGCCCAAGCGATTCTTTGCGCCGCCAGGCGAGAACTGCACCCACGATGCCCATCACTACAAACAAGGGCTCATAACTCACGAGCATCACCGCATAAGCGATTGCCGACTGTATACCCGGTTCCGTCCAACCATGCAGCCATTCCGTGAGGGACTCACTCAATCCGGCAAGCCCATTCCAATAGAGACCAACGCCTGAGGCGACGAGGAGCATTACAACAAGCGACACCCATACGCCAGATTTAATTGCAAATAAACGTTTAAAGTCTTCAAATGGTTTTTGGTCCCGGGATGCGAGGAGGCGTGACAGACCGAATGCAACCAGCAGCCCGAACAAACCTTGCATAACTATGGGGCCTGACGCCAACGCGAAACCTAGAGCACCCGCCGCGAGCAAGAGCCGAACCCGTCTCCCATCAGCAAAGTCCGCCGACCAGGTGAGGAATACGAATAAGGCCAGCCCAGCTGCGGCTAGAGCAGAGCCGTCGGCGGTTCTGGCGATTGTCCATCCAGATGTGGCGATGGCCAGCACCAGAACGGCTATCAACGAATGAGCTGTGCCAATTCGTTTGCGCAGGATCAATGGGCTCAAAACCAACACGATGCCGGCAAGGGCTGAGACCACACGTGCTGCCGCGTCGGATGGACTAAAAAGCTGGAAGATCATGGTGGTGAAAACATAGTAGCTCGCGCTCACCGGCGCCGCCACGCCATCGACATCCCAGAAGGGGGAAGCATCCGGGGTCGTCGCTACTGCTGTCAGCGCGTGAACGGCCTCGGAATCGGTGAGTGGATTTCTGCCTAAGTCTGCAAGCCGCATCCATGCAACCAACACGATCAAGGTTGCGAATATTACTGTACCCAACCTGATGCTCTGATTTTTATTCACGAGGAGTCACCTGCTCTCCTGGCGTAAATCCTTACCCTGTCGTTTTGGAAAACCAGTTCCATGAATGCATCAAACTTTCCATCAAAGATTGGTTGGTAGGTCATTCGCTCAAGTTCTCCAACGTAGACGTACTTCACATTATAGGCCTTCATGATCTGTTGAGTTTGTTCCCAATCCGGCGACTTAAACAGCGTCCGGACATCTTCTTCCCGTGTTCCGTGGAATTGATATCCACCGCGCCATTGGCTTTCGTGACCAGGCCAGCCGATAATTGTGGGGAATCCCGTATGCACAGATACCCTCGCAAAGTACGAATAACTGCCGCCAACGGCTTCCGCAACAACCCCGACTTCCAGATTGTCACTCATCCATTCGATCGCCTCGCGATCCGCTTCGGTCGCATAGGCAGGATGTAATGCTCCATTTAGCGTTCGGTCATGGACCGGGTTTAGGCCATTTGTTTTCGTCCAAACAGAAAGGGCAGGATAGATGAGACCGGCAAGCAGCGGGAGAATTGTGAGTATCTTCACGGGGATCATCTTCGCGCTCCGTTTAGACCAGATCACATCCATCACGTATGCTGCGGCGAGGGCCCATAAGATCCAGGCTGCAAAGTAGAATTTGAAAATTGTATTCATGCGCAGCCCGAATTGATCTTTAAGGTAGAAAAACTCGGGTCCAAGGATCAAGAGCGCCCCAATGGTGAGCATCATAAGGATGAAAGGACCTGATTTTGGTTCGTCCACAGTGTCTTTCCAGACCCGTCTGATGAGCACAACAGCGGCGGCGATCATCACCCCTAAGCCGATCGCTGTCCACGACTGCGTTAGCCTCAGAGTGATTGTCGCTTGAGCGGCATCTCGAAGGCTTTGCATCCCCATGCTGCTGATGACCGCCCCCATCCCGATAACGTTTGCACCCACGGAGTAAATCATTGCTGCCAAAAGCCACGAGAGAATCAAGAGCGTTAACGGGAGCCCTATTCCTATTCCGAAAAGCCACTTCCCCTCTGATCGCCTTCTCCCCTGCGTCACGCGCATGATAAGCCAGACGCTCAAAGGGATGAACAAGACCGCGAACATGATGAAGAAATGGATGAAACGAGTGGGATGCATCAAGTGCGGCAGGATGCCGCCTGCCTGTGAAGAGAAGGATGGGTACCAGGGAAGGTAAAACAGGATGGCTGCCACGATGATTGCCAGGCTCGTCGTGAGCACCGATTTAACCCAAGTTGTGAGCGGGAGCGTCCGACTCCTCCAGATCATCACACATAAGAGCAAGCTGAAATAAATCGGGAAATCCCAGGTGTTCAAGAATGCCAGCGCCCCGAAGAGCCAGGCGCCGAACCAGAACTCGAGCTTACTAAGAGAAGATGGCAGCAAACCCCCTGCGACCGCCCCGACAAGAAGCACACCCCCAATAATGAGCCCGCTGCTTATGACCCCTTTAAGGATTGATATGACAGCTGCGGAGATCCCAACCCCCGCCGCTCCGGCTTTCAACCCCAGGACAACCACGACGATCGCCGCTGCCAAACCCAGGGCGATCAACACTTTTTTACGCAAGTTGCGAGTCCACTTCACCTCACCCAGGCGAAGAGGCGCCCGCTGTCCCTGTAGGAAAACCTGGAAAGCGAAGGCGATCACGATGAGGACAAAGGGCATCGCCAGAAGGTGTGGGTGATTATCTGCAAGAAGGAAAGTGAAGAACGGGAATTCATCGATGGACTGCAATCCAAGTGGAATGCCATTGAGATCGAGATCCCTGATCACGCGTGATGAACGCCACCACCACATGTGTCGCGCTGGCATCCAACTCGCTTCGAGATAGGGCGGCTTCTCTAGGTCGGCAAGTCCAATCCAGGTCCAGAACGGCGACGTTAAAATACTGTCGGCACTCGTCGTCCAGAAAATGTACTTTGAATGAAGGACCTCAAGGATGCCTCCCAAATTACCGCTGATCAAGACGAAGAGCGGCGCAAGGAGCGGAGAAAATCGTTTAACACGGCCGGGCGTCCGTCGGGCGAGGAAATTATATGCGAGGGAGTACGTCCCCAGGGCGACCAGCGCAAACCAGAGACTGTTCGCGAGGTTGAAGGCGACCCCAGATGCAACGCCCGTGAGCCGGGTGAGCAAGGCCAGAAGTATGTAGCCGAAGTAATAATAGGAGATCGCATAACCTGAGAGCCATGGATCGCTGGGTGGGAAGCTGTCTGAATGAAGAATCGCATTTAAGAACGCGAGCTCCATCGGTTTTTCTGTGTTTACGATCTCCGGGTTGTTCGCCCGCACAAACGCCCAGACCAAGAACGCGAGCAGGAAAAGGATCTCCATAGAAAGAACTGTGGAGCGGTGTTCTTTGAGCCAATCGAGCACATCACGCCACTTGCTTCGCCCAATCCAAACGGTCAGTCCCAAGAGCGCGAGAACCGCCATCACCGCTCCGCCAGGGCTCGGTTGGAAGATCCGCAGCGTGGCTCCCATCCAGAAAATATATCCGGTTAAAAGTAGCCCTAATGCCCTGGCGAAACCATAGCCACGGTCCTCTAGACGTCCGAAGACCCGCCAGGCAATTGGCAGGGCTAGAGCGCCAAGAAGCGTGCTTATCAACCACCAGATGACGACGTCTTGAATCACCTTAGAACCTCATAGATCACAGTATTCCCCACCTGGAAAACAGCCTTTATCCTTCCTGTAGATTCCATGGTGGGGAACTTATCCAGAGCGTGTGTAGGACAGCGCAGGCTCGAGGTTTCATCGTCAGGGCGTTCCAGTTCGCATTCGTCAGGCGAGATCGGGAACGATGTCGGCATCCCCAACGGCCAACCCCGCAAATCACAGGAGATGCCCGGTATACTCGCCTCCGACCAACAGGGATAGACCTCGGCATAGTAAGCGCGTTCAAGCCCGCCGACGATGACATACTTAACGTTATATTCATCGAGGAAGTCGTTGGCATCCGCAATCGATCGCGTGAGATAGAATTTTGTTATCTTGAATAGTCGTTCGTCCGTCTCCGTGTTTTCCGCGGCGACGCGCTGCTGGGTTTGATGCCAGCGCCATCCCAGGACGCCAGGGAGCCCGGTGTAGATAGAATAACGCGAACCCCATCGATACTCAGGAATATTCGCCTCAACGATAACCGGGGAACCCTCTACATTTTCCTGTAGCCAACGAATCGCCTGATAATCCTCTCCCAATGGAAGCTTCTCGCCCAATTCAAAGCGATATGCGTAATCCATGTAGAGCATGCCGTCGAGCGTCCTCGGCGCCGTTACCGTTATGCGGTCCCGGACTTTCGCGAGAGATCCTGTAAGGGGATATAAAGCGGCAGAGAACAAAAGTAAAACCGTTGCCGTCAACCAGATCCACCGCCAAACACGATTCCATCTGGGGAGCGAGGCATACGTCCACGCGAGAGCTGCGGCTGCCGCCAGGCTGAAGAGCTCCCACACCTGGAGGTAGAATTTGAAGACCGTGTTCATGCGCCCGATATCCCCCTTGAGCACCACGACCTCCACGACAAACGTAAGAACCAACCCGGTTCCCACGAAGAAAAGAACAATCCGCTTGCCAATCGACAGACCGGGTCGCAGCAGCAGTATCAGCGCCCAAACGCCGAGAGGGATGACGATCAGAGCAATCTGGTATCCAACACCAGTCAGCCAGGTGGTTCCCACCACAATGAGAAAAGCTGCAGATCCAATCCACATCGCAATCGGACGCAACCGGTTCAGCTCGGAGATCGGAGTTTGGGCCAGCCACTCGCGAGTTTCCCATGCCATCCAGGCAGCAATCAGGAAGAGGAAGACTCCATGCACCGTCAGATAATCGATCAAGGACGTCAGCGACCCCTTCCAGATCTCTGCAGACATGTATCCCTGCCCGTACCACTGGTGGAATGGCTGATAGAGGAATTGTGAAAATGCTATGAGCAGGATGGAATAAAGCGTTGCTTCTTTAATCTGTGGCAGATTAAATTCTCGATCCCGCCACCAAACAGCGAAGATGACGGCGAGCACTCCTAACACCCAATACACAGGGAAATCCCAGGTATTAACAGTTCGCAGCGCGCCAAGCGTTAACCCGCCGACAAACAGGGCCAGGGCGATATCGATTTTCCCTCGACGGCGACGCTGGGTGACGGAAAGAATCCACGAAAGACCCCAGGCAAGGCTTAGGATTGTGAGTGATCGGCTGATCATGTGAGCGTGCAGATCGGCGTATAGAAAAGTGAAAAAGGGGAATTCTGTGATGGGTCCTGGTTCCCCCTCACCGGGGGTAATCATTCGGCTCGGGTTCCAATACCATTGGTCCATCGGATAGGGAAGCGGAGACTTGTACGTAAGGTAATTTACAAACCCCTTGGCCGCGTGACCCGCCCCAACAAATAAGCTCCCCTCTTCAACCCCTGCCGGAGTGCCAATCTGTTTAAACCCGTCATAGAACATCCTGGCCGTGCCCAGATTTCCAAAAACTGCTAGCAGGAGAGCGGCGATGAGGCCCGCCAATTTGGGATTCGCCCTAGCGCGAAGAGACACGTTCTGAGGTAAGAAACGTATGAGGTGGTAGCCCACGCTGTACGCGCACAATGCCAGGATCGAGAAGAGCGTTGGGATAATAAGATTGTAGGCTGTCGCCGGGATGATGCCCAGCAATTTCACCGGCATGCCGACGAGCACGAAACCGTAGTAGTAATAGTTGATATACCCGCCAGCGAACCAGGGGTCATAAGGAGGGAAGGTTGAACTTTTAAGTACGGCGTTCAGATAGGAGAAGTCCATGGGCTTCTCCCCACCTTTTGCCGGGTGCCACAAATCAGGGTTCCCGAATCGGATCGCGAGATCGAGGAGGAAAAAACTAAGCGCGAAGACTTCCACCCAGAGAATATCCCGCCATTGCGTCCGGAAGAATGTGGAAAGTTCCTCGCGGTCACGCCAGGCAAGGGCGAAGGAAACAC
>JAUWFP010000269.1 GCA_030606845.1 Anaerolineales bacterium
GCGGTAGCGGGCATCGCCCGCGCCGAGCGGATGGGATGCCGCGGCGGCGATTGCACGCCCCGTCCATGTCTCCTCACCGGGTTGGATCTCCCACACCCCACCGACATTTGCCGCTCCCGTCTCCTCGATCACAGCCAGGCAGCGTTCGACGTAGTTTGGTTTTGGCGCTGAATGTGCATCGAGACGGATGATTACATCCCCTTCGGCAGCTTTAATCGCTGAATTTAATGCCGCGGGGATGATGCGCCGCGGGTTATCGATAAGTCGAATCGTCATCTCGGGATGTTGAGATGCATAATCCCGGATCGCATCGCGAGTTCCATCTTCCGACATACCATCGGCGAGGATGACCTCGATCTCGCCGAGCCGGCAGGTTTGCCAGCGAATCGATTCAAGAAGCAGGCCTATCGAGGCTTGCTCGTTATAGCAGGGGATGATGAGTGAGATTCGCTTCGCCATCGGTTTCTAGCTTACCGCTTCTATTCAAATATGCTTGTGAGGATGTGATTAGGATCCTCACAAATGAAAAGGAAAAGCTCCATTTCAGGAGCTTAATCGTAGTTCATGCGGGCGTCAATATTCATGCTTAACATAAATCGGCAGGAAAAGCTGAGATTACTCCTGATCCACCTATCTGGTTACCAGGAGATATTCCACGGTTGATCCTTATACACACATCAAGATGACGATCCCATCTAATAGACATCGAAAGGATCTCGTTAATAATTCCGATGTCGCGAATCTCCCTGCACGACTGGCATCTACGAATAACCTCAACCCTCGGGCTTCAGGAACAAGCTAACGTGACCGTAGTCCACCGAATCCCATGAGTCATAAAAATCGCCCCTCAGCTCGCATTCCGTACAAATGACGGCGCATGCCCCAAATCCTGGATCTTTGTACTTTGCGGAGTAGGATGTTGTCTTCTCATGTTGAAGCTGAATGCCACTTTGCGGGGCATCTAAGAGCCACCAGAAGGTATACTCAAAATCTCTTACAGCGATAGATAAACCTACCTGTTTACACCCTGCATCCTGGATACTTTGCGCGATGGCCTCATATTCATCACGAAAACCAGGGATCTGCGCAAACAGGATCTCGGATGGTTCCGTTGTGAAGACACTTCCAACCTTTGTGGGCCAGGGGGGAAGTCCGATCACCGGGCGCATGTGATTAATAAGCACATAGGGGAGCGCGTAAAGCAATAAGCTAATCGCAACCGCCCTCGTAACATTCCTTCCCAACCTTGATACAACCAGACCGACGACCGGCGCAGCCATCACAAAAAATGCGAGTTGGTACCGCCCGCAATACATTAAATCGGCACATCCTGCAAAGGAGACCAGGAAAAACCCCGCGAAAGTTACGATGGAGAACACACCCGGACTCTTATCCTGTTTCCTCAACCCCAACACCCAAGCGCTAATAATGGATCCGAAAGCCAGAATAAGATGAAGGGGATTTCCCGCAGTCATGGCATTGTTCCATGCAGCGCTCTCCAACGCTCGAACATAATGGGGGGGGAAAACCGTCGGAAATAAGCTAAGTCCGTAGAAGAATTGCTGATTTAACCAGTAAAAAGGCGAGACAAAATGCATGGCAACCATACGCGCTATCTTCGCAAGATGCGTACGTATTGTCGCAAAAACAACACTAGAGACCCGTGGATTAACATCTGATGTCTCTAAATCCTCTAGGCATCCAGTTGAAGTATTCAGCCCATTAGCCTCCTGCGCGGACGGAGTATTCCCCGTAGAAGATGTCGATGAATCACAAGTTCCAGAATCGAGGCCGAGACTCGTATCGACAATTCGGACATCGACAGTAGAGCCATAAGGTCCGCCATAAGTCACAATATTTCGATACCAAAAAACGCCATTTAGCGCGGCGGCTATGGCTACAAGCACCAATCCCTCAACAAATGTTCGCTTGAACCCTTTGGCCATTAGCCTAGTGAGAAAGAACCACACGAGGAGCGGGCCAACAAAAGGGAATACCGTTCCCTTCGTCAGGATGCCCAGTCCGAAGGTTATCGACATGCCCACGAATTCTTTACGTGTGAGCTCACGCTTCCTGCTTAAAACAACGAAATATGCGAGAGAGATGACCCAGAAAGTGGATACGATATCATTCTTGGGCGTCGTCGACTGCAGAAGAGACATCGGGATACTCAACACGAATATCGCCGCCAGCCATTGCGCACTTCGGCGACCTCCTAAAACTGCAGCAATACCCGCGGCTCCAATCATGGAACCAAGGAAGCTGAACCATTGGACGAGGCTCGCTGATTGGTCATTGCCCGAGAGCGCACGCAAGTTCACGATTGCAACTTCCGCCCAATAGGGACGCGCGTTCTGGCTGATATACACGGCTGGGTAGTGCTGGAGACTCTGGTTTTGCACCCAATGAAGCACACGCGGCATGTGATACTGCATCACATCCACATTATTGAGCGGCGAAACGACAGCCACTGCGAACAACAACGCGAGGATGATCCCTATAGCAATAAGGAAGAGGACATCCATCCCCCGCAGCGTAGCAATTCCCCTCCTGACCTTTTGCCAGCCTCTAATAAACGAGCCCGAAAGCCAACCCATCAATATGATCCCGACGAAAACCAGAACCCATAGCGATGAAAGCCAGACGCTATTAACCTTTAAGAAGACGCTCAACCCCTCGGTTATCCCTAACACAATCACACCGAAGATTGTTGCCGCGAGCAAAACGTCCCCCTGCCACGGTCTCTGATCGTGTGGGTCACGCTCATGGGCTCCCAGGCGGTCTAGACAAATAAGCATGAATGTGAGCGGCAATAAGAAGCTAAGCATCGTAAAGGTAATCTCCATACAGAGTAAACACTAGATATTCACGGCGAGCCGGCGACAGACGAGCGAAGGTCACTCGGTATTCAGCCCATCGTAGACGAGACCATGTCCCTGTAATCAACCCTTCGCTTTAGATGGAATTGCCCCGGCCGATCGTAATCAACGACCGGATCAGAAGCTAAATTTGGATACAACGATCACTCAGTTCACCGCTGATCAATCGTCAAGTCTTCGGTATCGACCACTCCCCCGCCATTTTTCCCACCCGCAAGTGTGATCAAGCCAAGGATACCCAGCACCCATGCCGGCATGAAGGTTCGATTGACGCTTGTCCCCAGCAAGTAAATCAGGTCACTCATGAATGAAGCCAGATAATAGTACAGCGCGACCGCCCCACCCACCATGACCCCGGCAACGAGCAAAAGAAAGGGCAACGGAAATTCTCTCGGTTTAAGCTTTCTGAAATTTACTGCCAGGATCAATAGGATCAAAGGAACGAGGGCCCCCCAGATCTTAAATTCCAGCGACTGACGCGCCAGGTAGCGCGCGGTCCAATAAAGAGCGTCCGGATGGAATTCCATCCGGCTCCATGAGCTCCAGGTAGATTGAAGCACGGAACCGATGAGCCCTTGGGAACCAATGGATGCTGAGAATCCTTGCCAGGTACCAACGATAAGAATAATGGGGGAAAGCACAGCGAAAAGCCATATTTCTCCGAATTTGAGCGCTCGTGACCCGATCAATACTGCTCCCAAGGCGAAGATGACGAGAAAAATACCTTCCGGGCGGGTCCACGTTGCCAATCCAAGCAGCAGCCCACCGAGCATCTGTCCGCGCGCATCTCTTTTGGAGATGCCATCAATAACTTGAAGT
>JAUWFP010000246.1 GCA_030606845.1 Anaerolineales bacterium
CCATCTGGAGGGAGATGTTCAGGGCGGCATTCAGAAATTAACAGACGCCGTGGCTGAGTGAGAGAGCGAATGAAATCAGGTGTTGCTCTTTGGCAAGCGGGATGGTTTATTGCGATGCGTATAGCCGTATTTAGGATCTACCGATGATCGAAGCCGTCATTTTCGATCTCGATGGTACGCTTGTTCAGACAGAAAAGCTGAAGGCGATCTCATATGCACGCGCGGTCACCGATCTTTGCCCGCATAACGTAGAGGAAAAGCAGGTAATCGAAGCATTTCGTAAGATTGTCGGACTACCGCGGCGTGAGGTTGCACAGGCCTTGGTTGATAAGTTTGATCTCTCGGCGCGTGCATCGGAGCGGATGAAGGAATTCGGGGTAAGCGCTGCCTGGCAGGCGTTTGTCCAGATTCGCCTTCAGCACTATGGGAGAATGCTGCAGGATTCAGACTTGATTCTGAGCCATGAATGGCCGCATAATTTGGCCGTTCTCGAGGAAGCCAGGAACGCAAGCTGCAAGACTGCATTGGCGACGATGTCGAGATGCCCTCAGGCCGCTCGGGTTCTAGAGATACTTAAGCTGCAGGATGCGTTTGATTTCATCGCTACTCGTGATGATGTAGAAAGAGGGAAGCCCGATCCTGAGATCTATTATCTTGTTGCTAGCGAATTGGGGATTCCGAGTGAGCGCTGTGTCGTATTGGAGGATTCACCCTCCGGTGTCCGCGCTGCTGTTGCAGCAGGTATGTGGTGTGTTGCTGTCACAACACCTTTCACAAAAGAAGGTGTGCATGCGCTGGGGTTGCTGGAAGAACGGTGGATCGTAGATGATTCAAGCAGAGTAGCTGGTGTAGTCAGGGAAATGATTGTCGAGCGACAAAAAGAGAGATGACCAGATATGGCAAATGATCGAGATGAACTGAAGAAAATAGCAGGCGAGAAAGCCGTCGAGTATGTCGAATCAGGCATGGTGGTTGGCTTAGGATACGGCAGCACGGCGATCCATGCCTTACGGTTGATCGGCGAGCTGATACGCGGGGGAGAGTTGGAAGGAATTCAGGCGATCCCCACGGCTGATTTAATCGCCGAAGAAGCCTGCAAGGCGGGGATCCCCTTAACCTCTCTGGAGGACCATCCCCGGATCGACGTTACGATCGACGGAGCAGATGAGGTCGACCCTGAATTGAATCTCATAAAAGGCGGCGGCGGCGCATTGTTGCGCGAGAAGATCGTCGCGCAGGCATCCTCGCTTAATATCATCGTTGTCGATGAACAAAAGCTTTCACCGGTTCTTGGAACGAACTTCGATCTTCCAGTCGAAATCATCCCCTTTGGGTGGCGCCCCCTGGAAGCGTATTTGCGATCCCTCGATGCTGAACCGAAAGTTCGCACGAAAACGGATGGCACACCATTTGTCACGGATAACGGGAACTACATTCTCGATTGTCGTTTTGGAGCGATCGAGGATCCCTATGCTTTGTCCGCAGAGCTAAAAAGCAGAGCGGGGATTGTAGAGCACGGACTTTTCCTTGATCTTGCGAGCGAAGTAATCATCGCCGCGGGGGATGGGATTCGTTCACTAAAAAGAGATTAATGAAAGCAGGGTTATGAGCATGCAAATAGGGATGGTTGGACTGGGAAAAATGGGCGGTAATATGACCTCCCGTCTATTAAAGGGTGGGCATGGAGTCGTTGTATTCGATCACAATCAGGATGCGATTATCAAAGCGGAGTCAGAAGGTGCAGATGGCGCTGACTCACTCGAAGATTTGGTGAGCCAACTTAAAGCTCCGCGGATTGTGTGGATCATGGTCCCGGCGGGCGATCCAACCGAGTCGCTTCTGAACGAGCTGGGAGAGCTGCTCTCAGACGGCGATACTGTAATCGATGGCGGCAACAGCAACTATAAGGACACCCAGCGCAGGGCGGCTGAGCTGAAGGAGAAGGGGATCTCATTGGTCGACGTCGGCACAAGCGGGGGGGTCTGGGGTCTTGCCGAGGGCTACAGCATGATGATCGGTGGAGAAGCTTCTAAGGTGAAACAGCTTCAATCGGTCTTCGAAACCCTCGCCCCTGGGGAGAACACGGGGTGGGGTTATGTCGGTTCCAACGGCGCGGGTCATTTTGTAAAAATGGTCCATAACGGAATTGAATACGGCCTGATGCAAGCTTATGCTGAGGGCTTCGAAATTATGAAAGCCAAAGAGGAATATGACCTGGATTTGCACAACATCGCCGAGATTTGGCGTTATGGAAGCGTGGTGCGGTCCTGGATGCTCGATCTCACCGCGGAAGCTCTGAAGGAGGACCCAGACTTATCCGATGTAAAGGACTGGGTTGCAGATAGCGGGGAAGGTCGGTGGACGGTTGCTGAGGCAATCGACCTGGATATCCCTGCTCCGGTCATTACACTCTCGCTCATGATGCGCTTGGTAAGCCGGCAAGATGAGCGTTATTCGGCGAAGCTCCTGGCGGCGATGCGTAATCAGTTTGGTGGGCATGCGATCAAGCGAGAGGTTGGATCCTGAGAACGTGGTCTGCGGGAAACCATCCGCTGGAGGGCGTAAATGAGTCTGAGTAAAAAGGGATCAAACGCTACGAGCGTTGTGATTTTTGGAGCCTCCGGCGATCTAACCGCCCGCAAATTGGTCCCGGCACTTTTTAATCAATATTGCAAAGGACGGCTCCCGAAGGATTTCCACATTGTCGGAAGCGCTCGGAGTGAGATCAGCCATGAGCAGTTCCGGGAGAAGATGCGCCGAGGTGTGGAGGAACTGGCGAATTTTGAGTGCCCGAAAAAGGAGTGGATGGAATTTTCCCAGAGACTCTGGTATTTACGGGGCGACATCAAGCAAAGCGCGGACTACACGGCGATGGATAGTTTCCTTCAAAAGCTCGAGGGTGGTCCAGCGAACCGCCTGTACTACCTCGCAACTGCCCCGTCGCTGTTCCCAATCGTCATTCAGGAATTGGGCAAAGCCGGCATGGCGAACGAACAAGAGGGTTGGCGGCGCATCATCATCGAAAAGCCCTTTGGCAGAGATTCAAAAAGCGCTCTCGAACTAAACAACGTGGTCCATTCGGTCTTCAATGAGCAACAGGTGTACCGAATCGACCATTATCTTGGGAAAGAAACGGCGCAGAACATTCTGTATTTCCGCTTTCTCAATACCATCTTTGAACCGACTTGGAACCGGAACTACATCAGCCATGTTCAAATTACCGTGGCGGAAGACGTCGATGTGCAGCATCGCGCTGGATATTACGATAAAGCGGGGGTCGTGCGAGATATGTTCCAGAACCACTTGTTGCAGCTGCTCACATTAGTGACGATGGAGCCGCCGGCGACGTTCGCCGCAGATGCGGTGCGCAACGAGAAGGTGAAAGTCCTCCAGGCTGTTCGACCCATCAGGGTTGAAGATACGGTTCGTGGTCAGTATGAGGGTTATTGTCAGGCTGAAGGAGTGGCTGATGGTTCTCAAACCCCGACCTACGCCGCCATGAAGCTCTATATCGACAGTTGGCGTTGGCAGAGTGTGCCCTTCTTCTTGCGGTCGGGAAAAGCGCTGCAACGCAAGACTAGCGAGGTAGTCGTTGAGTTCAAGGCGCCACCGCACGTGATGTTCCCGCTCCCGGAAGGCTACGAGCTGAACCAGAATTTCCTATCCCTCTGCATTCAACCGGATGAGGGCATCCATCTGCGTTTCGAGACGAAGGTGCCCGATACGCAAAAGGAGACGCGTTCCGTCGAGATGGATTTCCATTACCGAGACTCGTTTGGTGATGAGCCCCTGCCGGATGCTTATGAGCCATTGCTCCTCGACGCGCTGGATGGGGATGCTTCACTATTCACCCGCAGCGATGAAATCGAGGTTGCCTGGGGGATCATCGACCCCGTCCTGAAAGCCTGGGAAGATGCCTCGCCTACTCTTGGGGTGGAGACATATGGGCGAGGGACTTGGGGGCCGAAAGAAGCCGACGCATTTATTCAAAGAGATGGTTTTACGTGGCGCTTCGGCTGTTCCGACTACGA
>JAUWFP010000134.1 GCA_030606845.1 Anaerolineales bacterium
AGCGGTACTTCCGCGGCGACATGCGTGGCACGTTCGATCTCTTCTGCTCGATCGGTTTTCTCCTGCGCAGATTTCTTCGGCATCCGGAAGGCAGTCATGACGGAATCGAAGGCCTGGGCGTCGAGTGTCACTGCCTCTTGGAGTGCATCCCGTAGAATGTCAGCACGCGATGTGATTTCCTGCATTCGTTCCTCAACGTCAGCGTACTTCTTCTTGCCGACCGTCAGGCGGGAAACCATGGCAACCAGAGCGGCGCCCATTGCGCCCGCATAAGCGGCGACGGAACCACCGCCGGGTGTTGCCGATTCTGCTGCGATGCTGTGCAGGAATACGCTCTCATCGCGCTCCTCGCTATCCATTGCTGCGAAGATGCGGTTCTCGAGGACCTGGTCGGGTGAGAATTGGTCGAGCTGAAGATACCACTGTGCAGCATCAACGAGCGCGGCTTGCGGGATCAAGCCCACCAACTCGGAATTCACAATCGAGACGCCGTAGCGATCCGCTTCACGACGGATGAGTTCTACAACTCGGGCGACTGGAGTGCGAGTGAAATCAGTGAGGTTCATGGAGACCTGCGCCCGACCTTCGACAAGCATTCCCAATGCTTTCACAAAGCGTAACCCGCCGGAAGAGTGCCTCACCGCGCGTCCGATGTTTTGTGCAATGGCGACATCGTCTGTTGAAAGATAAACATTGAATGCAACCAGTGGGGCTCGAGCGCCGATGACGGTTGCGCCGGCTGGTCCTAACTTCTGGGGACCGAAGTCAGGTTTCTTTGTGGGATCGCTTTCTATCGTTTCCTTTAAACCCTCATATTCGCCGCGGCGGATGTTCTCTAAATTCTTTCGCTCGGGGCGGGTTGCGGCTTGCTCATACAAATATGTGGGGATGCTAAGCTCGTCTGCGACGCGCTGGGCAAGCGTGCGGGCAAGCTCAATGCACTCATCCATTGTGACCCCGGAGATGGGCACGAAGGGGATGACATCGGTTGCGCCGATACGCGGGTGTTCGCCCTTCTGTTGATCCAGATCAATTTTCCCTGCAGCTGTCTTTATCGCTTCGAAAGCGGCGTCAGCTACTTCGGCAGGGGAACCAGCGAACGTTATCACAGAGCGGTTGTGATCTGGGTCGATGTGGCGATCAAGGATGTAAACCCCGCGCACACTGCGGATGGCGTTCTCGATCTCCTCAACGACCTCGACGCGTCGTCCTTCGGAAAAATTTGGAATACACTCAACAATTGGCTGTTTCATGGCACCTCGCATGCTTGTCTTACGAAGATTATAGCCCAGGTATCTCTCTGGAATGTTTATCCAATAAAAAAGGAATTCTTGAATTCGAGAGGCCAACTGTAATTGAAGACGCAATCAAATGAAAGTTTTATTGGATGCCGTTTGAACTCAATAAAGACCTGAAGTCCTCCATAGTTAAATACCCATGTACATCATGCCTTGAAAGATAATAGATTGTGCTTGCTGTATGCGAGTTTATTTTCCCTACACCCATTCCAGTGCGATACCCATAATTCTGAATTTTCCCGATTATTTCTTCATTGAAGCTGCCGTATGGAAAAGCGAAGCTCCGGACTTCGACACCAAGCCGATCCTCTAATAAAAGCCGGGAATCCAGAATCTCCACACGCAATTCTTCGGGCTGCAATGTTACAAGATCGGCGTGGCTCATGCTATGTGACCCAACCTCCCAAGTGGCATTAATCATGTCATTTAGCTGGTCAACAGACAGAAAGCCATCTGAATCGAGCCGATTTGCGACGATGTAAATCGTCCCTGTCAGACCGTAGGTTTGCATGATGGGAAAGGCATTGATGTAGTTGTCGACATGACCATCGTCGAATGTGATTAAAATTGGCTTGGGGGGCAGAAGCGCTCCTTCGTAGATTGCTTGTCGTAATTGCATGTGCGTGATTGTGCGGTATCCAAGTTGAGATAGGAGCTCCATCTGACTTTCGAATAACTGAATATCGATCGAGTATATTGTTGAATCTGGTGAATGCTCTACATGGTGGTAGAGAAGGATTGGGATTTCAACCAACCCCGGACCAAATATGTTCCAAGTGTCGGTTGGCATTTGCGAAGGTGTAGGAGTCCATGTTGCCGTAGGTAAGTTTGTCGGCGTTGGGGTTGCGGACGCGGCTGGAGGGGTAGACGTCTTTGTCGTGGTCGAAGTTGGGTTTTGCTCCGCTGCATGTGTCTGGGATTGATCCGGGGCTTTTGCACACCCTGTTAGTAGAAGAGCGAGAGCAGGTAATACCCAGACCAAAGAAGGGTGATGATGCGTTGGGCTAGGAGCGTCGTTATTGATTTCAATTGAATCAGGCTGAAATTGTCGATGGGTCATGATTGATCGAGTATTGAAAAAAGTTTAATGAAAATAGATCTCATTTCGGCGAATAGTTGATCAATACCAGGAAAATGGCATTGGATAATTCTACACCGGATTGAAAGGTAATTGTGTCGAATTATTACGATATTCTGATATTGCCCAATTGAGACCGGAGTGGTATTAATATTAACCGTAATTGCATGGGATGGTTGTGAGTTTAATTTACAAGAGCATGCCCTTGCCTTATCGTTGGTTGAGAAGGGAAGAAATATTATCAGAAATGTCAGAGGTCATAGATTATGAGAAGGAAAGCTAATTTCATTGGTTTAGGCATTGTTGTCCTCACTGGATTGCTCCTTGCTGCGTGTACTGGTGCATCTCAACAGGTTGATCGTGACGATCCATCTGTCGACATTGCATCGCAGCAGCAGGAGGTCGACGAAGTTGCTCCGGTTGGGGATGTGGAAGTTTCGGAAGGAGAGGATGCTGCCCCTGCACCTGTGCTCCCGGAGTCTGCGCCTGCAGACGTACGACCCACGCCACGACCTGAGCTTAGTGCCACTGAACCATCTACGGTTAACCTGGCTTCAGGCAAGCCAGTGCTCCTAGAGTTCTTCGCGTTCTGGTGACCGACCTGCCAGGCGTTGGCGCCCGTCGTGCACGGGCTTGAAGCTAAGTATGCTGGACAGATTGATTTTGCATACCTCGACGTCGACGATCCCAATACGGAGCCTTTCAAACGAGAGCTGGGCTACCGGTACCAACCCCATATTTTCCTGCTCGATGGAACTGGCAAGATTATCGGTCAGTGGGTAGGGATGGTTGGGGAGGCAGAACTCGATGCCGCTTTACAGGCAGCGATACCATAAGCCAGGAGATAATTCTTAGTACAAAGGCTTAATCAACGTGCATAGAAAGCCCAACCGCCTGTGTAGTTTGCCATCACAGGCGGTTGTATTTATCTTGGGATAACCTACTTGAAGAAGCTGTAAAGCAGGATTGTGAGCTGCATCTACTCCTTGCCCAAGACGCGCCGGGCGATGACCATTCGCTGCACCTCGCTTGTGCCCTCACCGATTGTCATGAGTCGTGCATCGCGGTAAATGCGCTCAACGGGATATTCACGGCTGTAGCCGTAGCTGCCCAAGATCTGCATGGCGTTGCGAGCGACATCCTCGGCCATCTCCGTTGCGTAGAGCTTCGCCACAGCAGCCTCGCGGTTGTGGAATTCACCTTCCTGTTTCAGCCAGGCAGCCCGATAAACGAGCAGTCGGGCGGCTTCGATCTGTACCTCTGCATCGGCAATCATCCATTGGATTGCCTGACGTTCAGCGATGGGTTTCCCGAAGGATTCTCGTTCCTTGGCGTAGCGGATAGCCTCCTCATGCGCGGCTCGTGCCAGACCGACAGAAAGTGCACCGATGCCGATTCGGGCAGTGTCTAGGTTTTGGAGTGTCTGGTACAGACCCTCGCCCGCTTTGCCAAGGAGATAATCTTCTGGAACACGGACATTCTCATATGTCAGGGCGTGGGTAGGTGAAGCACGTACACCCATCTTCTTCTCGGGTGGGTGGATATGCAAACCAGGGGCGTCAGTGGGAACAATAATCAGACTCAGCGAGCCAGAACCACCCTTAGGGTCCGTTCGGCAGAGCGTGATAATGAGTGAAGCCGAGCTTGCATTGGTGATCCACGCCTTGTTTCCATTGATCACCCACTCCCCTTTGTCTAGTTCGGCACGCGTCTGAATCCCACCCACCAAATCTGTCCCCGCGCCGGGTTCAGTCAGCGCCAGGGCTCCGAGACCGGGGTCGCCCTTAGCCAAGCCGGGAAGCCAACGCTGCTTCTGTTCTTCAGTGCCATAAGTGGCGATTGGTGCGCAACCCAAGCTGTTATGCGCGGCCACGGAAAGCGCAGTGCCGCCATCTGCCCATCCAAGCTCCTCAACGGCGATTGCCCCGCTGATCGCGTCGACACTCGCACCGCCGTAAGACTCCGGAACGTACATGCCTAACAGACCAAGGGTGGCCATTTTCTCGAAGGCATCTTGATGGATTTCGGCGCGTTCGTCATATTCCGCCGCCTTCGGTTTGACAATTTCGGCGCAGAATTCATGGACTGCATTACGCCACATTCGTTGTTCATCTGTTAGTTTGAAATTCATTGTCTCCTCGCTGGTAATAGATGGATTGGATTCTCCTGAATATAACGGCGGATGCGGTTTAGTGAATCTTGATTACGAATGATGTGTTCATAGTAATTGCGTTGCCAGACATGTGTACCACGCGTGTCGTTGGCTATGTTGATGGCTTTGGCAGTGTTCATCTTGTAGAAACCAATGACCATGGGTAACGTCATCCGTCGTCGGGCGAGTCGGGGCAATTCATGTATGGGCAGATCATGATTTGCCCCAACGGGAGTTGCCCCAACGTCGGATATGATAACGATCCCATGCATATGATCCGGCATAACGATAAATTCATCGATTTCAATTTCCGGGAACCGTTCATCCAGCCGTTCCCATTTTCTTGTTGCGATTATCCCGCAATTATTTAATAGCATTCTGCCCTGGTCAACTCTTCCAAATATGGGCAATCGATTCTGGGTACAAATCGTAACAAAATATGCGCCTGGTTGTGAATAGTTATAGCCTGGTAGCCGTAAAGAACGACGGCGTTTGGGTCCCCTGACCATGGTTGTCCCCCCGGTATGGGCAATTCATGAAATGGCAATTCATGAATTGCCATTACTACTACTAGTTCCCCGTAATTCGCGGGTAGAAATATTCCAGCAGATCCTGTGCAGGCTTTCCGTAGATAGATGCGGATTTATCATCGAGCCTTGCGGCCGGATTAAAACCTCGGACGTAGAAACCGGTGATTTCATCTCGTGAAAAAGCGCCCAAGAGTACGGCGTTGATCGCCTGTGCCTGTGCGAGTAGATCTACGGCCAGGTCCGGATCGACTTCACTGCCAGCGGCGAAGCTCCCGGGATCACGGCAGCTTCCATCTGGCGCAGGTGGACAAGAATTCGCACTTCCTTCTAGGGAGAGATATTCCACACTTAAAGTGACCGGCTTTCCCTGTAGGTCCGGCTGGACCAGAAGCCAATCGAAGGTCTGGTCTACGGTTGTTTTCAGCACATTGAATTCTGTAGATCCACCTCGGGAGAGTGGAATCCGCCAAAATATGCTGATTTCGTCTACATGCTCCACAAATGGGGGCAGGTCAATTGAATCAATTTGCAGCTCAACTTCTACAGATATTCGACCGGAGAAGCGTTCGCGAATTTCGAAAATCAGCTCCTCCCATCTCACGCTGGTGTCATTGGGCACTCCTGAGGAGGAACCGTCTATAAGTTGGCCGGAGGGGAGGCTGGGAGAGATGTCGTGGGTGTTGATGATCAGCTTCTCGACCCCCATCTCGTCAGCGTACTCAGCGAAAGTGAGCAGATAAGACCTATACTCTTCGAACCACAGGTTCCACCAGATGTTATCTCTACCCGCCTCTTGCCACCATGTTTCCATGTTGCCGGATTCAACCGAGATCGTCGGGCGGAGATTCACCTGCATATTAAGGTCTTTTGCGTGATGGACCCACTCCCCGAGTTCGTCCTTGAACGCGGCGCGGCCGGGATCAAATGAGATCAGCGGGAATGGGTTCGTTTTTGTGATCAGCCAGCGCGGGGTAAGTGTTATGGCGTTGACGCCGAGAGAATGGAGATCCTGGATGCTGTCCGGCACTGAAGTCTTCCAGGTCGGGGTATATCCAGACAGGAAGTCAACGCCGGCTTCAAACCCCTGCCGCGGGAGGATCGCCTGACTCGTGATGGATGGGCGGGGAGAGTCTATCTCCAGCCACTTCCAGGCGATAACTTGATCGTGGATTTCAACGCTGCCTTGCTCGAAGTCGAGCGCGCGTCCAGTCGACATTGGTCCTGCTGTGTCTTCGTCATCGGCGCTGCTGCATTGAAGATTGCGACAATAGCGGTATTCCACAACTCCGGCGAATTT
>JAUWFP010000120.1 GCA_030606845.1 Anaerolineales bacterium
GCCCCGGCGTGAATCAAACCATCGGTGAAGATAATTGCCGTAAGACCGATTTGGAGTGGAATTTCTGTGATCGAAGGGCGGATTCCCCGCCGGACTCCGACTGGATCGACATCCTCATCAAGAACCCGGATCTGTTCGTCCTCGATGAGAATTGCCGGTGCATGATTGTTGCGCGTGATTACCATTGTTTGGCTTGATAAATCGATGGAGAGGATATTTAATGTCGCCATGACCTTCCCGGAGCGGTATGTGTGCAGGTAATCTGAGGCGGCGCGTGCAGCAGCGCCATCACGCACACCTTCTGCGAGAAGGCTTATTGCTTTCCGGGCGACAACGTTTGCGATCAGCTTTGCGGGTTTGCCAGAGCGTTGACCGTCAACCAGAACGAAGGATAACCCTCCCCCAGGTCTTTCGGTCATTTCAAGCGTGTCACCGCTCTCTGATGTTGCGTATTTGCCGACTTTTACAACCGCTACTTGAGCTTCCATGAAAGGGATTCTACAATGCAGTGGCGTCAGTGTCCAATTTGTTATTATTTCGCAAGGTGCATTGGTTGGATTGTCGAGTAGAGTAGAATGGTGATTCAGCTTGTGAAAAAATTAAAGCTCATGACCGTTGCTGGGTTTAGATATGTCCGATTGGGTGTATGTCCAAAACACAATTGATGAAGCGATAGCTTCGATTTCAGAGACCGTCGGGGATAGACCGGTGGCGGTCATTGCGGAATTCCCGGCGCACTTGCCGGCTATCATTGCCGACGAAGCCATTCTGGTACGCGCATTAGGTGATTTGCTCTCACAAGTAATCGCCGGAACGGTGCGTACGGAAGTGTGCGTGCGGGCACAGATTGCTCCTGGCGGCAGTCCTTCACTCGATCCTCTCTCACAGACTGAAGTGTCCAGCGAGACGCTGCATAGCGGCCCATGGATGCTGCTCTCCATCTCAGATATCGAAGCTCCTTTTGCTGAATCTGAAGATCCGGTCCTTGAGCCTGTAGAAATCAAGATCGAGGAAAGCAGAGCTGCAATCGAAGAATTCCATGGTCATATTTGGCAAGAGACAACGAGTGGTTCGGGCATCCGCATCTGGGTTGCTATGCCGCTCAGAGCAGCAATCGAGCCCAGTGCTGATATCTCCGAAATTCGTCGGGCGGTTGAAACGCACATTCCGGAAAACTCACAGACTGCGTCCTCTCTTCTTATCTTCGTCGAAGATCCAGGCCTGCGCGATCTCTTGGCGAATGATCTTGTGGGGGGAGGATATCGTGTGGTTGTGTCCTCAAGTGCAGATGATGTTATTACGTTGGCGCTGGCTGAGACACCCGATCTAATCATCCTTGATCTTCGGGCGCGGACTCCTTCCGCATTCGACCTGGCCATGCTGTTGAAAGGGGACCACCGCACTCAAGAGATACCCGTCCTATTTCTTACCACGTATCCCGGGCCCGAAGGTGAGGTTCAAATGGGGACGGCGAGTTTTCTCTTCCGGGCAGAGGGTACGGGTGCTCTCCTGGCGACGATTCATACTGCACTGCACGGCGGCATTCATCCAGCTTCTCGGGTGCTCATCGTCGAACCGGATGATGTTCTGCGGGAGAATATGATCCTTCGCATCCAAGCTTTTGGGTATCCCGTAGTTGAAGCGCGCTCAGTGGGGGAGGCGGTTGCTCTAGCTGAACGCGTGCGCATTGGGTTGGTGCTCACCAATGCGCGGCTTGCTCAGGAGCGAGATTATTGGTTGATCAAGCAGCTGCGGCAGATACCGGAGGAGATGGAGATCTATGTCATTGCGGATGCGCTCACGGATGAAGAAGGGCAAGCAGCAATCAGTCATGGCGCAAGTGGGTATGGTGAGACGGGAAAGCTTGGGGATCTGTTCGACCGTGTGAAGGGGGAAAACGGAAAACGTTAACTGTATTACTACCGAATCTTGCCAGAACTACCCTCGCTGGATTTTCCCCCTGCTGTCGGATTAAAATTTAGTTAATAGACATATACGGATGTTCCATGCCCAGTTGCTAGGATGACATCCGCTTCGATGGTAGGCGTGGACCAGCGGAAGAGCCATTTCGCTTCTTCGGGTCGCATGTTGATACAACCATGGCTCTGCGGTCGGCCGTAATCGCAGTGCCAATAAGTACCGTGGAAGGCTACACCTGTGTTAGTGAAGTAGGATACCCAGGGCACACCCGGAAGTTCATATGCCTCGAGATTGGCAGTGATGTGCCCATCTCCCATATGGCGGAGAGGCATCTTCTGGGTGATGTACCACTGACCCCGAGTTGTCGCTGTCGGGATTCCATTGGAGAGGGGGCGGGAGCTCGGGGTGCCGCTTGCGATCCTTGTTCGCAATACCAGCCGATCATTCTCGTAAGCCATTAACTCCTGATGAGCGAGGGAGACGTCGATACGTTTAGCGCCCGCAGGCACATCGGGGGATAGTGGCTTGAGCTCTTCTGGTTGAATTCGGCGCAGGTGTTCTGCGCGAACGAAATAGTTGATTTTGAGCAGGTCGTCCAGTAATTGATACCAGAGACGACCGTCCGCGCCTTCAACAAGCGCCTCAACCCATGCAATCGATTGATAATAGAGGCGATATAGTGGATCTGATTCCGGATCAGCCTCACGGTAGCTGCGTGTGTAGGGGACAGCGACATCAAATAGGGCGCCGGTCTCGGGAATCTTTCTCCAGGGTGCCTGCGTATTCCATTTTACTTGCTGGATTTTCCCTGAATGAACATAACCGTCGGGGACACGATACCAAAGAGGATTGTGGAGTGGACCGTCATCAGAGACTTCGCGTTTCAGCAAAGTTAGCAGTGTATCTCGGTGGATGGTTGTCAGAAGAGGAGCGCTGAAGCTCGGTTCTTTGTAAAGCCCAATCCAGGTATACGTGACCCGTCCGAGGCCGTAAGGTTTCATGAACGAGGTTGGAGGAGGGGGCTTAATAACGGAAACACCGGCAGCGAGACCTGCCAGCTTTATGAAATCCCTCCTCTTGAGCTTGAGCACCATGACGCAATTCTACCTATTGAATGTGATTGAAACAATAGGAGACCCTATTTATCGACATAATGGATGTTTGTTCTGTACACAGGGAAATTGCGTATAGCCACATATCAAAGGGGGAAGCGCACAGCAAATTTCCACAGTAACCGGCACTGTTGAAGGAATCATCCTTTGACGGGGCGGAGAGTTTCAGGTAAAACATGCGTAAGATGCGAACGTTTATTGCAGTGAATATCCCTGTGGAGATCAAGCAGGCTCTCCAAGAGGAGATCGATCGGTTGCGAGCTCTCATTCGTGGGGAATCTGTGCGCTGGGTGCGGTCCGAAGGGATCCATCTAACGCTCAAATTCCTAGGCGAGATTTCAAATAGCAGCCTCGGAGAGATCCATCAGACTCTTGAACGAGAGGCCGAAAAGCATCCACCCGGCACATTGCGCGTTGGCGGGTTCGGTTGTTTTCCGAATCGGCATAAACCAAGAGTTTTGTGGATTGGAATCACTGAGGATAAGGGCACGCTCGCGCTGGTGCAATCCTCGATCCATGAGAAACTAATTCCCTTAGGATTTGAGAAAGAGGGAAGGCCATTTCACCCGCATCTCACCCTGGGACGATTAAGACGTAATGTTTCAAAGTCCGAATTATCCCAACTCCAGGATGTAGTAAATGAGTTCGTTGTAGGGCAGATTGGGCAGTTCGAGGTTAGAGAAATCCGCCTCATAGAAAGTATTTTAAAACCTTCTGGAGCCGAATATTCTACACTGGGTGAGTATACTCTAGGGAGTAAAGGCGACGGATGACAAGAAAAATAGTTATCAGCGTGATTGGACCTAGTGAGTGCTCTGAATGGGAAGCCCAAGCGGCCGAGAGTGTGGGCAGATTGCTTGCATCCAATGACATTACTGTAATCTGCGGCGGGCGAGGGGGTGTAATGGAAGCTGCATGTCGTGGCGCCCAAGAAGCTGGAGGGATCACGATAGGAATACTTCCGGGATTGACCTTGGATGAGGGGAATCCGTATTTAACGATCGCTATTCCCACAGGGCTTGGGGAGGGGCGAAACGTGATCGTCGCTCGGGCAGGTAAGGCTGTGATCGCGATCGGCGGCAGGTTTGGTACACTCTCAGAGATTGCTTTCGCGCTTAAGATGGGGAAGCAGGTTGTGGGTTTGAGAACTTGGGACCCGCTTTCTGCAGATGGGAATCGAACGCCAATTCAAATCGTAGAAACACCTGAAGAAGCAGTAGAATTGGTGCTAAAGGGAATCCTATAAAATTGAAGTCCTAGGAGGCGGCAATAGAGAACGCATTAGAACTTGCTCACAGCGTTGTGGATACGCTCGACAAGAAGAAGGGGGAGAACATTCTCCTTCTCGATCTTATCGGCGTCTGTTCTTTTACCGATTATTTCGTAATTTGCTCAGGGACGAGTGAAAGGATGCTCCGTGCACTCTCCGACGAGGTACAGGTTTCCCTCAAGAAAAGCCATTCCATCCAGGCACAGAGTGTTGAGGGTAAGACGGGTGTAGGTTGGACACTGATCGATTATGGAGATATTGTCGTCCATATCTTCTCCCCTGCTGTGCGGGAATACTACGCTCTCGAGGATCTCTGGAAGGAAGGAAGAGTGCTCCTTCACATGCAATAGGCACTTCTACTTATTCTGTTGATCCACCCACAAAACCAGGGATCCAATTATCGTTTTACTCCGCTAGATTTGATCGGCGTTTCTTCTGTGTTGGTCTCGATGAAGGGCATTTAGCCTGCCGAGGTCATCCGTTCTATAAACGCCATAGACCTTCGACGCCGCGCAAGGGTGGACTACGCTCGTAGCTGATGCCCTCGCACCTGTTAGGGCGACGAGCTGCTCGAGGTTTGCTCCATATGGAAGTTTGGGTGTGAAGTTAGCGTGTTGTTAGGCTTCGAATACCCAGTGGTCAATATCACGGTCCCACTTGACCAAATCATCAGCCCTAAACCAAAGGTCGATCTCAGCGCGAGCCGTCTCAGATGAGTCGGATGCGTGAGTAAGGTTTCTCCCCACTTCAAGGGCAAAATCGTGCCTAAGCGAGCCTGGGGCGGCTTCCGTAGGCTTTGTAGCCCCCATAGTCTGTCGAACCGCTAAGATCGCATTAGGACCCTCCCAGACCATCGCCATCACGGGGCCGGAGGTGATGTAGTCGATTAATCCATCGTAAAAAGGTTTGCCTTTGTGCACTGCGTAATGCAGTTCTGCGAAATCTTTCGCGATTTGCTGGAAGTTCGCACCGACCAGTCGGAGACCACGGTTCTCTAAGCGGTGAATGACCTCACCGATGAGTCCACGTTGAACGCCATCCGGTTTTATGAGGACAAGAGTTTGTTCCAAGTCTACCTCCATAAAATATAAACTCGGGGTCTCCCCGAGTTTAGTTTGAATAATCGAGAGATGGAAGCGATCAAGCGACCTCCATACCTCGTTGATATGCGCTGATCGCTTCTTGGAGTTTATCTGACTTCATGTATGCATCTCCCAAAACTTGCCACATCGTTGGCAGGTTCGGGTAGCGCTCCAGCGCGTGCTCCAAGTCGCTGATCACCGTGTCGAGATCCTGTTTTCTCTCGATCAACTTCTTATAATCTGATAAGGCTCGCCCAGCGTCGCCAGCGGTGAGGGCCTGGCGTGCACCCTGGAGCAATTGCGAAGCAGGTTCCTTGTATTTCGATGGTGCAGCCTCCGCGGCAGGTTCTACCTTCTCGGCTTCCTGAGGGGCTTTCACAGCGGCCGGGATGGGAGGAGCAGCTTCTGGCGGGGGAATAACCTCCTCGATGGGTTCAGGGACAGGAGGGAGTTCAACAACAGGCGCAGCCTCGATGGGAGTTGGTTCCGGAGGAAGAATTTCCTCTTTAACTACAGGAGGTGCAGTTTCTTTTGCCGGTTCAGGGGGTACCGCCTCTGCGGCAGACGTTGCTTCATCAAGCCATCCGGGAATTTCCGGCATCGGCTCTTCTTGAGGTGTTTCTTGAGGAACTGCCGAGATGATGGTCTCATCGTCGGGAGCAATATCGCTTATAGCGTCAATTTCCTCGGTTGGAACTGGGGGAGGCTTCGAGACAAGCGTCTCAGCAGGCAATACGTCAGGGATCGTTGCTGCGACATCTACATCCATGCCTCGCTGTGAGGCGAGATCCTCGAGCCACTGCAAACTCTCACCAGCTTCCTCAGGAGGAACCGCTTCACTGATCGTCGGAGATGGTTCCCGGGTTGCTTCAACTGGTCTCTCCGTGGGTGGGGTTAGAGGCTTGCTTTCCTCAACTTCTTGAGTCTCAGCAAGATCCTCCAGCCAACGGAAGACTTCATCATCGTCAACTTCATCGCTGACGCCTAGGGTATCCGGTGGGGATGCATCAACTGCATGAGCACCAATCTCTTCCTCGAGTTGCTGGAGTGATTGTACGTCAATCTCAGGTTCGTCAACTTTGCTTACAGGATCCGGGATTTCCTCAGCTGAGTCGGCAAACTCATGCAGCCAACCAGGTGTCTCCTCAGGCACTTCCGTAGCTTTCTCTGCAGGCTCTGGCTCTGCTTCCGCTAGAAAATCCTCGTCAACAGTCCTCTCAACTACCGAATCGGCGATGCCACTCAGCCAGTCTGGGACATCATCCTGTGGTTGTGCTGCTGCAACAGCCGGTTCTTCAGCCGCTTTCTCGGCATCGGAGACCCAATCAGGAGGCCCGGTTCCAGGATCTTCTGCTGTGCTCAAGGCTGTATCGACTGCTTCGGGTTCAGCGATGCCTTGCAGCCAATCTGGTGCGTCATCGCTGGCCGGTACGGGGTCAGGCTTCTCTTCCAA
>JAUWFP010000307.1 GCA_030606845.1 Anaerolineales bacterium
GATGACGACACCAAATCCCCCGTGCACCAGGATGAAATCCTTCCCGAACACAACCGATCGCGGGATCTCGACACCCATCAACTTCAAGACATAATACGCCAACGCGCCGATCACCGGCACTTCACGGGCATATACAAGAGCGCTGTAAACATCTCGTCGCGCCATAATTTTCCCTATTTAATACCTTCGAAGGTCAAGCCGATCAGCTGAGACGCTGTCCTTCATTGAAAAACTCAGTGACAAGCCATCACACCCTCGATGCCTCAGCACTAGGATGGATAGTCCAACAGGGCCTGGACGATCCGCTCCGCGGCATGGCCATCGCCGTACGGGTTGACCGCCTTTGCCATCGCCCGATGGGCTTCAGGATCATCCAGCAGCTTGCTTGTCTCCGAGACGATTTTCTCCGTGTCAGATCCAACCAGGCGTGCAGTCCCCGCCTGAACAGCCTCTGGGCGTTCCGTCACCCGGCGCAGGACGAGCACCGGCGTGCCAAGCGCCGGTGCCTCCTCCTGGAGTCCGCCGGAATCCGTGAGCACCAGGTAGGCCCTTTTCATAAGATGGGTCATCGGCAGGTAATCCATAGGTTCCGTTAAAGTCAAATTGGGGATACCGCTCAACGCTCTATGCGCTGGTTCGCGCACATTTGGATTCGGGTGCACCGGGTATACAAGGTGCACGTCCTCACGATAACATTCGGCGATCTTCCGCAGCGCCTCGAAGATCCGCTCCATGGGTTCACCGAAATTCTCGCGGCGATGCGCGGTCACGAGAATTACCCGCCGTCCCTCTGGGATGGCTTGAAACACAGGATGATCAAAGCCATAGTGTCGCTCGGCGACCTCATAGAGGGCATCGATCACGGGATTGCCGGTGATAACGATGCTCTCGGCAGTCACGCCCTCACGTAACAGGTTGTCCCTGGATTGTTCCGTTGGCGCGAAGTGAAGATCGGCGACCACTCCGGTGACTTTGCGATTGACTTCCTCCGGGAACGGCTGCCATTTATCGCCCGTGCGCAAACCCGCCTCGACGTGACCCACGCGAACGTGGTGATAATACGCGAGCAGTCCCGCCGCCATCACCGTCGTTGTATCACCCTGCACGAGGACCCAATCCGGCTGGGTGTCGCGCACGATTGTGTCCAAGCCCTGGATTACTGCGGCTGTGAGGTCCGCAAGGGACTGATCCGGGCGCATTAAATCCAGGTCAAAATCTGGGGTAATCGCAAATAGATTGAGAACCTGATCCAGCATCTGCCGGTGCTGGGCTGTCACACAAACCAGGGATTCGACATCATCGGTTACAGAAAGCCGGTTCACAACCGGCGCCATCTTGACCGCCTCCGGCCGCGTGCCAAAGATCGAGAGGACTTTCAATCGGCGATCAGCCATTTTCTTCCCCAACCCCGAGGACCTCTATCTGGAATCCAGCATCCCGCCAAGCCTGACGATCCCAGGCGCCGCAGGCATCGATGGCGACTTTGTTTTTAAGGAATCCGGCGACCCACTTCGGGTCGAGATCGTGAAATACTTTATGGTCGACGAGCAGGAGTATCCCCTCTGCTCCCTGAAAAGCTTCTTCCAATGACGGTGTACTGCGCGCACCTTCAACCTCTGCCCCCGGCGCGAAGGGCTCGTGGAACAGGACATCTGCACCTTTTCCAACGAGCGCTCGAACGATCTCAATTGCCGGGCTCTCGCGCAGGTCATCGACATCGGGTTTATAGCTGAGTCCGAGAGCGGTGACTCGCCGCCCCTTCACATCGCCAAGGGTGCCTTCAACGAGCGCGATCACATTCTCGGGTTGGGCGTCATTCACCTCGCGCGCTTGACGTATGAGCGGTGTTAATTCCGGGGCCCCTTCCACCAGAAACCAGGGATCGACACTGACACAATGTCCGCCGACGCCAGGCCCAGGTTTCAAGATGTTCACACGCGGATGGAGATTGGCAATTTCAATTGCGCGCCAGATGTCTACACCATAATGCAAGCCTAAGCGGGAGAACTCGTTCGCCAAGGCAATATTCGTATCGCGGTAAGTGTTCTCCATCAGCTTAACCATCTCCGCTGTCGTGGCATCCTCGAGCAAGATTTCACCTTGAACAAAGATCGAGTAGAGATCCCTTCCCGCCTCTGATGAGGCATGGTTGATCCCCCCAATGACGCGCGCATTCTCGATCAACTCCTGCAATATTTTTCCGGGAAGGACCCGCTCGGGCGAATATGCCAGGAAGAAATCTTCGCCAGCTTTGAGACGGGATCGCTCTAGGATCGGCGCCAGCAGATCTACGGTTGTGCGTGGAGGTGAGGTCGATTCAAGCATCACCAGATTGCCCGCACCCAAATGCGGCACGATCGACTCGGTTGCCGCGACCACATACTGCATATCCGCTTGCTTATCCGGCGTGATCGGTGTCGGAACGGCGATGATGAAAGCATCCGCTGGCTCAGGTTGATCCGTTACGCGAAGATTTTCTGAATGAAATGCGGCTTGTACGAGCGTTCGCAACCCGGGCTCATGGATATGGGTCTCACCATTGCGCAAGACATCGACAATATGCTGATTGACATCTACGCCGACGACCTGCACACCATGCGTTGCAAACGTGCTCGCCGTTGGTAGGCCGATATATCCTAATCCGAGCACGCAGATCTTCTTAAATTCCACGTCTATCCTCCCGACGGACGGGTCTTATTATCCCGTCAACTACCACCCACTATACCATCCTGGTATCTCACCCCAAAGACTGATGGGGGTCGAACCTCCGTCAGTTCCGGGGGTCGAAGGAAAGAGGGGTGGCTTGTAACTACGCTCCGCCGCAGTTCCGAACATGGTCCGGCTTAGGCATCCACACGTGCTACGT
>JAUWFP010000123.1 GCA_030606845.1 Anaerolineales bacterium
AGGATGAAAAAGAATACGAGCCTATAGATTACATCAAAGGCTTAGGGACGATCACGAATATTGCCATAGAGAACTTAATGGTTCAAACCGCAAAACCAGAGCATGATCATTCTCTGTCTGAGATCCGTCTTCAGAGTATTGAGCCCGGTCAGATTGCCGTGGTAGCGGTCGCTCCAGGCGCGGGTCTCGCGCGAGTCTTCGCCAGCCTGGGCGTCACAGCTCTCATTGAGGGTGGTCAGACGATGAATCCAAGCACACAGGAGATCATGAACGCGTTTGAAAACCTGCCAACAGATCAGGTCGTAATCCTGCCCAACAATAAAAATATCATCCTGGCCGCACAACAGGCGACCGAACTTACGGTTAAGAAAGTCGCAGTAATTCCCACCGTTTCCGTTCCACAGGGTATTGCCGCCATGTTCGCATGGAACTCTGATGGTAATTTCGAAACCACAGCCAAGGCGATGACGGCAGCGCTCGAATCAATCCAATCCGCCGCAATCACAACTGCCACTCGTTCAGTTGAGATTGATGATGTTAAGGTAGAAACAGGACAGGTGATCGGTCTTCTCAACGGGAAACTTACGTGTTCTGGTCAATCGATAGAGGAAGTTCTTACCGATATTCTCAAGGAAGCTTCAACAGAGGAATATGAATTAATCACTCTGTACTATGGGGAAGATTTGAGTGCAATGCAGGCTAACCAGCTCGCAGATATCATTCGCGAAATCTACCCGAAGCAGGAGATCGAAATTCACGATGGCACTCAACCACACTATCAACTCATCCTTTCCATCGAGTAAGCATCACCTATGATCAAAATCGTCACCGACGCCACGGTTAGATTCACAACGCCAAACTTCGCCCAGAAACACGGGATAACAATCGCTCCAATCTCTGCCCACTGTGGGAATATCTGCATTTCCGATGGGCCCGATGCCGACCTGCATACTCTCCGCCCCTCGCTGCAAGAATGTGAGCAGGAGATACGCATTGAGAGCCCCTCCGTCGATCAAATAGCAGAGATTTATGCGCATATCAGCACCCAGACGAATTATATTTTATCCATCCATTCATCCTCAGGATTAACCAACTCATTTAGAAACGCACAAAAAGCCAGTCAGCAGTTCTTGGGAAGGATGGACATCCACGTGGTCGACTCCCAGACCACATCTATTGGACTGGGTTTGTTAGTACAAACCTGCGTACAAGGAATGCAGCGAGGCGAATCGCTGGATAAATTGGTAAAAACCGTTCGTGGAATGATCACCCGCCTCTACACGGTCATGTTTCTTGATGATCTTTCTTATCTGGCACGAAACCAAATCGTAAGTCAGTCTCAGGCAATTCTGGGAAATATGCTGGGGGTTATTCCCTTTCTGACAATCGAAAATGGTGAACTTCAACCCATGGAAAAGGTCCGATCTAGACCACGGGCGCTTGAGAAGTTGATCGAATTCGTCTGTGAATTTTCAGGAGTAGACCACCTGGGCATCCTTCATGGATATGGAAAGCCAACGCAAGACGCACTTTATATCGCTGAACGACTGCGCTCTTTATATCCGAGCTCACCGATTTCACAGGTATGTTACGGCCCTACACTCGCACCATTCATCGGCTTCAACGGTCTCGGGGCAATCGTGCTGGAATCTAAAGAAGAATCCATATGACCACAAAAACCAGTCCCTATGCCATCGTAACGGATAGCACGGCTGACGTCCCGTTGGATACCGCAGAATCCCTGAACATCTCCGTGATTCCAGCGGTGTTGACCTTGGACGGTGAGACGTATTTGGATGGTCTTGACATATCAAGAGCTGAGTTCTACCAGCGAATGCCAGATCTGCAGACACCTCCTACAACGGCTGTGCCGTCCGTACTCGTCTTCGAAGAGATCTACCAACGCCTGTTTGAAAGCGGCGTCGAGCGTATCCTTTCTATCCACTTATCTTCCAATCTCAGCGGGATGGTCAATACCGCTGAGCAGGCAGCACTCAACTTTGAAGACCGCGTGAAAGTATTTAACAGCGGCCAGCTCTCCCTGGGTGTAGGCTTCCAAGCCATCGAGGCTGCCCAATCGGCCATGGAAGAATTGGATTTCGAGCAAGTTGTGAGTACGGCCAGGCGATTTCGAGAGAGAGCGTATGTCGTTGCGCTGATCGATCGACTCGAATATATGCGCCGAAGCGGACGAGTGAACTGGCTTCGTGCCAATATCGGTGACTTTCTTCAAATCAAGCAATTAGTGGAAGTAAAAGATGGCCTCGTAAATGCACTTGCACGAACTCGTACCTACACGAAGGCTTTCGAGCAATTGATCTCGATTGCCTCTACCTGGAAAAACATTAAACGTCTCGCCGTGCTCCATTCTGGAGCGCCAGAAAGAGCCAAGGAGCTTACTGAGCGGGTAGTCAAGCTGTGCCCGAGCCCTTTAATGATCGTCGATATAACCACGACCATCGGTGTCCATGTTGGACCAGGATGCGTTGGGCTCGCCGTTTTAACAAATGATTAACTCTGGCACTTTTGCGCCTTCCCGCGTATATTTACAATTATGAACACAGCCCTAGACAAACTCTCAAAATTCCTTCGACTTGAAGCCGAGCGCGGCTATGATAATCGGGCGGTAGTAGGCGGTCTTCAGCAGATGCTGGAACCCTGGGCGGAAGAAGCCAAAGCGTCAAACTTGGCGGATTCGTCCATCGAACTGGTCGTCTCTCGGCTGCGTGACTACGGTCGGCTCTCCCCAAACTCCCGCTATGAATCGCTCCAAGGTCTGTTGAACCGGCTCCGCGCGGCTCATCCTGAGCTTGCTGACAACCTTCTGATTAAACCATCCACCGGGGCCTCCACCCCCTCCATAGCTGCAGAGGTCATTAAATCAGACGTCGTGGACTCCACCCCTCCTATAGAGGCAGCAGCTATTAAAGCAGATACCGGGGAAACCACCCCTTCTATAGAGGCAACCGTTATTGAAGCAGACACCCGGGAAACCATTGAAACCCAGGATGCCATCCCCTCAACTCCAATACAGGAAAGCGCTGAGAAGAAGGCATCCTCAACCACATCGGACATGGAAAAGAAAGAAACCACCCCGCCTTCACCTCCTGTCGCCCTCACCGCGCCCTTAACCACCGTGCAAGGGATCGGACCTAAGTCAGCGAAGACACTTTCAAAGCTGGGCCTCGAGAATCTAGGCGACTTGCTCTGGCATCTTCCCCGGCGTTACGATGATTACTCCCAACTCGAAACCATCAACCGTCTCTGGTATGGTCAGGATGTTACGGTCATCGGAACGATCGAGAAGATCGAGATGCGTGCAGTTCGTGGCGGGCGCATGAAGCTCACCGAAGCCGTGGTGAGTGACGGAACCGGATCCCTGCGAGTCACCTGGTTTAATCAGCCCTGGATTGCGAATAAATTAAAACCCGGGCGCGGGATTGTGTTATCCGGGAAAATCGATCAATACCTCGGTCGACTCACGATGAACAGTCCCGAGTGGGAGCCGCTCGAACGACATCAACTTCATACAAATCGGATTGTGCCGGTTTACCCTCTGACGGCTGGTGTATCTGGGAAGTGGTTGCGGCGGGTGATCCACTCGGTAGTTCAGCGCCTGGCTCCCCGTGTCCCGGACCCAATCCCTGCCGGGATTCGCCAGTCTGCAGATCTCGTTCCCTTAAGCGTGGCCCTTCAACAAATTCATTTCCCTGACGACCAGGATCAACTTAAGAAGGCGCAGCACCGGCTGGCCTTTGGTGAGATGTTCATGCTCCAGCTGGGCGTATTGCGGCAAAAACAAGATTGGGAGCAACTCGTCTCCGAACCCCTTCAGGTTGAAGATCAATGGCTCGACCACTTCACATCTAATCTTCCATACACGCTTACCAATGCCCAGAAAGGCGCGCTGGACGACATCCGTAAGGATATGGCCTCATCGAAACCAATGAATCGCTTGCTCCAGGGAGATGTTGGGTCTGGGAAAACTGTGGTCGCCGCGGCCGCCATTGGCATCAGCGCCGCCAACAAGGCTCAATCCGCTTTTATGGCACCAACGAGCATCCTTGCCGACCAACACTTTCAAACTCTGCGCGAACTTCTTCCTATTTCAGTACAAATTCCCGAAGAATCCATCCGGCTGCTTATCGGCGCGACTCCCGAGGCTGAGAAAAACGAGATCCGCCAAGGGTTAGAAGATGGTGTTATCCAAGTCATCATTGGCACCCACGCGCTGATAGAAGATCCGGTAAAATTCAAACAACTTGGTCTGGTGATCATCGACGAGCAGCATCGCTTCGGTGTCGAGCAGCGGGCAGCCCTACGCGACAAAGGACAGAACCCGAATCTGTTGGTTATGACCGCAACCCCGATTCCACGATCTCTGGCGCTGACAGTCTTCGGTGATCTGGATCTAACCCTTCTGGATGAAATGCCTCCCGGTCGCCAACCAGTGGATACCCGCGTATTATTGCCGCGTGAGCGTTCACGCGCTCATGTGTTCGTTGACAGCCAAATAGGAAAAGGAAAACAGGCTTTCATCATCTACCCACTCGTCGAGGGCTCAGAGAAGGTCCAGACGAAGGCTGCGGTCGATGAGCATCAGTTATTGCAAGAGAATGTCTTCCCTTCGTACAAGGTTGGTTTGCTTCACGGACGTATGCGCCAGGAAGAAAAAGATCAGGTCATGAATGCTTTCCGGAAAGGCGAGAATGAGGTCTTGGTGTCCACTTCGGTCGTTGAGGTGGGCATGGATATCCCCAATGCGACAGTGATGCTTATCGAGGGGGCAAATCATTTCGGACTAGCGCAGCTTCACCAATTCAGAGGTCGTGTAGGTCGGGGGGATTCTCAGTCCTATTGTCTTCTAATTCCCGACCGCGACGATGACGTTGAGAATGCCCGCTTGACCGCCATGCAAGCGACCAATGACGGCTTCGAACTCGCCGATTTAGATCTCGAACAACGCGGTCCTGGTGATTTTCTGGGCACTCGCCAATCGGGTTTTGCACAGCTCCGCGCAGCTCAACTCACGGATATCCGCTTGATTGAGAAAGCACGTCGAGAGGCGATCCGCCTTTTCGAAGAGGACCCAGAACTTACGAAACCCGAGCACGAGGCGCTTGCACTGGAGCTGGCACGCTTCTGGTCTATTGAGAAGGGAGAAATTAGCTGATGGTACGCGCAGTTTTCCCGGGGACATTCGATCCTGTTCACTTCGGACATATTGACATCGCCAATCGAGCCGCACGGATTTTCGATGAGCTCATCATCGCAGTGTACGACAACCCGCCAAAAAACTTGCTCTTCTCAGCGGACGAACGCCTGGAAATGACCAACATAGCCTTCGCTAATAATGAGCGGATTCACGCGAGCATCTTCAGTGGACTGATCGTTAATTATTGTCGTGAAGTTGATGCTAAAGTGATCGTCCGCGGTTTGCGCGTGTTCTCCGATTTTGAACACGAATTCCGCATGGCGCTGGCAAACCACCGCCTGGACTCGGATATTGACGTCGTTCTACTGATCACCAGTGAGGAGCACAGCTTTCTTACCGGCAGTACGGTCAAGGAAATCGCTTCTTTAGATGGTGATGTGACCACGCTTGTTCCAGATTTTGTACATACGGCTCTGACAAAACGTTTTCAAGATCTCGGCGACGATGGACCCAATGTCGTCCCGATGACTGCATTGCGAGATTGAGTAATGCGTAATGTTGACGCAAAACCCTGTTTGGTGTACGCTTCGGCCCAAACCTTGCATCCTGGGAAGCAGGTCCATCTGAACAACGAGGTGGACCGGAGGGATCTATGGATATCCTGCACTTAGTGGATCGATTGGAAGAGCTCTTTAATGAGTGTTTTGCGATTCCGCTGACGAATAACGTCATCGTCAACGAAGATCGAATGCTGGAGATTATCGACCAGATGCGTATCTCGATCCCTGATGAGGTGAAGAACGCTCAGCAGGTTATTGCACAGCGTGATCGTGTTTTAGCCCAGGCACAGGAAGAAGCCCATCGGACGGTTAAACTGGCGAAAGATAAGGGGGATGACATCATCGCCCGTGACGCTATCGTCGAAGCAGCCCAGAGTCGTGCTGATCAAATCATCGCTCAGGCGCGAGTCGAGGTAGAAAATATCCGCATCGAAGCCGATGATTACATCATCGAAACACTGGGAGCGCTCGAAAACGAACTCTCCAATCTAATCAACCAAGCTCGAAATGGAATCGCAAAATTGACGGCTGAAAGACAGGGTTTCGCCGGTGAGTTTGAAGATAATATCGAGGAGGGCGAAAAAGAAGCAGAGGAAGAATAGCCCGCGCAAACCACCCATTGTGATAAAACGCAGTGACCGCCCTCACCAAAATTAACCTCAAGGCTCGGCAGTCTTTTTTTTTGGTTCCTCGCTATTTTGTATGGGTAAACTGAATTAAGCAACATTTGATTTTAGTTATAATCAAGACCGGTTCCCATACTTTCGTAGCGGAGACAACAGCCATGAATAAATCCACATTAGAAGCAGCTCTCGGTCTAACAGCTCCATGGAAGGTCACCGAAGATCGTTTCTCTGTCAAAGAGAAACGTCTGGATATCACCATTGATTTCGAACCCGGCAGCACATTCACCTGCCCGGACTGTGGAGCGGAAGGCGCCAAAGCACATGATACACAGGAACGAACATGGCGTCATCTGAACTTCTTCCAACATGAGACCT
>JAUWFP010000107.1 GCA_030606845.1 Anaerolineales bacterium
TGGGCATTCTTGGCATCTGCATCCCGGTGCGTTACGGTGGGCAAGGGATGGACTACATCTCATTGGGTTTAGCAAGCGAAGAACTTGAAGTAATCGATACCACATTGCGAGTGGTGATGTCTGTTCACAATGGTTTAGCTAGTATGACTCTCTTCCAGTGGGGTACTGAAGAACAAAAAATGAAGTACCTTGTCCCCATCGCGTGGGGGGAGAAGATCGGCTGTGGGGCGTTCTCGGAGCCCGGCGCTGGTTCGTATTTTGCGAATATACTAATGACGGGCAAGCGGGACGGAGATGAGTACATCCTGAACGGCGAGAAGATGTGGATCTCACTCGCAACCAAAGCGGATTTTACAGTCGTAACGGTTCGAACCAAATCCGATGTGGCGAAACCCAGCGAGGGGCTTACCGCATTTATTGTTGAGCTGGATCGACCTGGGGTTTCACGCGGGGATATCCATGGGAAGCTAGGCGTGCGGGCCGGGTCTACAGGATGGATTTCATTCCAGGATGTGCGTGTGCCGCTTGAGAATCGAATTGGGGAAGAGGGCGAGGGATTCAAGGTCACGATGACTGCTTTCGACCATGGCCGTTACACGGTCGCCGCAGGCGCGACAGGGTTAATTCGCGCCTCACTAGAAGCCAGTGTGGCCTACGCGAAAGAGCGGAGCTCCTTTGGAAAACCAATCGCTCATCATCAACTCATCCAGGAGAAGATCGCACGCATGGCGCGCGACTATGAGATAGCGCGTTTACTTTATTTGAAAGCCGGTTGGATGAAGAACGAGGGTGAGCGCAATACCTTTGAGACCTCCATCGCGAAACACTTCGCAACGGAGGCGTCCTTTCATGCCGCCTCTGAAGCTATCCAGATCCATGGGGCTTATGGATTCAGTGATGAATACGACGTGGAGCGCTTCATGCGCAATGCACGCGGGGCTATGATTTATGAGGGCAGCAGCGAAATCCAGACACTAATCCAGGCGGATTATGCGCTTGGGTATCGTAAAGATAAAGCAGTCCGATGTGAGCTTCCAGCGTATGACTCGCAAGCGTGGCAGTCATAGGAAATTGACAAGCTGCAGATAAGACGTGAGATCGTGGAATAACATTATCTAAGATAAGGAGGAACCCTTGAATATCGTTGTCTGTGTAAAACAAACTCCCGATACAGCCGCAACGGTCACCGTTGAAGACGGGAAAATCTCCTGGGGGGATGCGCCCTTGGTGTTAAATCCCTGGGACGAGTTTGCCGTCGAAGAGGCTCTGCGCTTGAAGGAAGCGCATGGTGGTGAGGTTACGGCGATCAGCCTTGGCCCTGAAGATGCCAAGGAAGCTCTTAAACAATCGCTGGCGATGGGATGTGAGAACGCAATCCTCGTGAGCGACCCTTCATTTGCCGGCCTCGATTCGCTGCAGGTCTCCAAAGTGCTTGCGGCGGCAATTGAGAAAGTCGGCGAGGTTGACCTCGTCTTCTTCGGCAGATCCTCGGTCGATACCGATTCGGGCATAACCGGTTCACAAGTCGCACGTCGATTGGGCTGGCCGGCGCTATCGCTCGTCGCGGTTATTAATTCCCTGGATCCTGAAAGCAAGCAGTTGGAAGTCGAGCGGATGTTGGATGAAGGCCGGCAGCAGGTAAAGGCTTCGTTCCCCGCCGTAATTTCCGTCGTTAAGGAGATCAATGAACCCCGATATCCATCCTTCATGGGGATTCGCAAGGCATCAAAAGCGGAGATTCCCATCTGGTCGGCTGCAGAGTTGACCCTCGAAGGGGACTTGGAGTCGGCGCTGACCTGGCCTGATGTTTACGCCATACCAAAAGTCGAGACGGAATGTGAGTTTGTAGAGGGGGAAACCCCTGAGGAGATCGCTGCGAAGCTAGTTGATCGCCTAATAGAAGAGAAGGTGGTCTGATGACTAATAAAGTTCTTGTTTACGTAGATCACTTCAAGGGCGAGGCTTTGCCTGCCTCCTGGGAGGCGATTGGAGCGGCCCGTAAGATTGCTGAATCCCTCGGTTCGGGAGTCACGGCAGTCATCGTTGGGAAGGATGTTCAGCCGCTCGCCAAACAGGCGATCGAGTATGGCGCAGACGACGCAGTCGTTGCAGAGAGCCCCGCGCTGGCGGAGTTCCAGCCAGAACCCTATGCAGATGTGCTCTCAAAAGCAGCTGCTGAGGCGGATGTGCTTCTCCTGCCCACCTCGGGGCGGACACGTGAGCTCGCAGCAATGGTCGCTGTGGACCTCGAGACAGGCATGGCGCCAGATGTGATCGAGATCGAAGTTGAGGGCGGATTGGTGCTCGCCACTCGCCCGATTTACGCTGGCAAACTGCTCTCCAAAGTGGTTATAAAAGAACGCAAACCGCAGATTCTAACAACGCGAAGCCGTGCATTCCCAAAACCAGAGCCAGATGCAAGCCGCAGCGGGGAGGTCACAAACCTCGAGTTCGAGCTCGGAGATGTTCCCACGGAGGTTCTTGGTTATAAAGAAGCGGCAGGGGGGGTGAGCCTGACGGATGCAGCAGTCATCGTCTCCGGGGGGCGCGGGGTTTCGAACAATCCCAGCCTGACACCCCCAGACGAGATTACGGATGAAAAGGAACAGGAAATCTGGCGTGCTCAACAGGGTTTCGGGCTCGTAGGTGACCTGGCCGGCGTTCTCAACGCAGCTATGGGGGCGAGCCGTGCGGCGGTGGATGCGGGCTATATCCCTTATGTCAATCAAGTAGGGCAAACCGGGAAGGTCGTCTCCCCCGACCTGTACATCGCCAATGGAATCTCCGGCGCCATTCAACATCTTGCCGGGATGCGCACATCCAAAACGATCGTTGCCGTCAATAAGGATCCTGAAGCGCCGATCTTCAAGCTGGCGCGCTTTGGTGTTGTCGGCGATCTGTTTGATGTTGTCCCTGCGCTCACTGCAGCCTTCAAGGAGCGACTCGGTAAATAGCGATAGTAGTAAATAAGTGAGTGTGACATTGCAGGGGCGCAGCTTATGCGCCCCTGCATTTGTTAAGTTTTAGGCGACGCTATCCATTACAGGTAGAATGAGTAGTTCTTCGACATTCCGGCCTTTGTTTTCGCATAGCCATCTTTGATGAAATCGTGATCGGTTGAAATCTATGATGCAGTATTTGAAATTTTTCTTTCGTATGGCTCGTCCTAATCAAATTCTGCTTATTGCTCTGGTTTTCTCATGGGGGGTTCTGATGGCTCTGGTACGTGGATCATCATGGTCTTCCCTTTCAACCCTGCTTGGATTAGGGGCTGCGATCCTGATTTCTGTCTCCATTCACTTCGTGAACGAGTATGCAGATTACGAAACGGATAAGTTGACCAAGCGGACGCCTTACTCGGGTGGGAGTGGCGCCCTCCAGGATTCAGGCCTCGATAAAAAACTCGCTCTCAGGGGCGCGATCCTGGCGATGATCCTTGGTTTCACGTTTGCTATCTTTGCTTTCTTAATAGGGCACCTTCCCTTGCAGGTTCTTTGTATTCTGGGATTGGCAGCCTTCTTTGGTTGGGGCTATTCGCTCAAACCCTTGAAGCTCGCGTGGCGAGGGTGGGGGGAGATTGATAACGCGCTGCTCGGCGCATGGTTGTTGCCGATGTACGGTTATACCGTGATCCATCATCGGGTAGACACCTTTATCATGGCTGCAGCCGCTCCCTTCGCGATGCTCGCTTTTGTAAACCTACTGGCAACGCATTGGGCGGACCGGGAGGCGGATCGCGCCGTTGGCAAACGAACGCTGGCCACAAAATTTTCCACTCCCCAACTGCGAATCTTGTACGTCTTGACGATGCTGGGTGCATATACGTGGGTTTACTGGCACTCCCAATATCCACCGTTGGTTAAGCTAAGCAGCTTCATCGTCGCTCCCGTGAGCGTCTGGGGTTTTGTCAGTTTTACCAAACAGGACAATCCGGCACCGTCCGTGTTTGCGATGGTTGCCTTCCTTCTCGTCCAAATTATCTCCTGGGGCTACCTCTACGTTTCGTAAGCAAAGCCGTTATCCAAGTGGCAGCGTTCGTTGATTACCGGTATATCCGCTGGATGCTGCACACTCCCATATTAAAAAACTGCCTGATGATTTCAGGCAGCTTTCTTTATCCATAAATTTATCGGTTGTGCTTAATCGGCACCATGAATTCCGTTTTTTTTTAAATATACAGATCTCTCTTTGAGTACGTCACATACGCGCCAATCATGCTCACCGCAATGATTCCGACAGACAGCCACACAAAAGTAAGGTCGATTTTTGACTCATGCAGTAGCGAAGCAGGATCGAAATATTTGAACGGTGAAAAGTATTTTAAAAACTCCAGATTCTCGCTCATACCAGAAATAATGGAGAGGAAATAGGTTCCAAGTAATAGGAATACAGCCGTCGAACTGGCCCGCTTATGCTGTTTCATCGCGCATCCCAAGAAAATGCCAACTGCCAGGAAGACAATCTGGACGATAAATAACGCCAGCATACCCAGGGCTAGAAAGTTATAAAAATCGCTGTCGGGCTGATATTTTGACACACTGACCAGCGTGATGCCCCAGGTGATACCCAGCAAAGCGATGGAATTAACAAGCGCCGCCAGCGTTTTTGCGGTGACGATGCTGCTCCGTCGAATTGGTAAGGTAAGAGAAAACTCGACGGTTTTATCCCGCTCTTCTTTCGAAATAATATCGCTTCCCCACATCACAGCAGAAATGGATAAAAGGAGACCAAAGAATGTGATCATCACGCCAAAGAAACCCGATATCGTGGTTAGATTGAAGGCATTCATATTAAATGCCGCCAGCATAGCAGGCGGCATACCATTTAGTACCTCAATCAGTTCGGGATTTTCATAATACGCAGTGAACTTAGCGAAGCCCACGGTGTTGAACAAGATGACGATCACAGCCCATATGAGCAGGGATTTGAAATTCGCCTTTAGTTCTCGGAAAAAGATATTCACCTCTCCTCCTTACACCGCCGAGCGGATATTTCTTCTTGAATACAACACATAGCTGCCAATGATAGAAATAACGATTGCTACAACGCTTATCCACGCCAGGGGCAAATCATAGGCTGCGTGCTTGAGGATGTAGTTTGGCTCAAAATGCTTAAAAGGCGACAGGATTTCCAGCTTGTCCTCCCCGATCATTCCGCCAAAAGCATTCAGCACATACAGTCCAAACACTAGCGCCATCGAATATGGCGTTACACTTCTTACCCTTTTCACCAGCAATGAGATCAGCATCCCCACCGTGAGGAAGAACAGTTGAAAAATAGCGATGCTGAGCATCAGAACTAGCACGGGCTTTGTCTCAAATTGCCCTCCATCGCTAAACATGCGCAGGAATACAAAGCTGCTGATCCAAACGACAAGATTGGTGATGGTCAGGCCGGTTATGGCCGCGAGCAATTTGCTGGTCATGATCTTTGTGCGCCCTACTGGTTTCGCCAGCAGGAAGTCAGCCGTCAGGTCCGTTTCCTCAACAGAGACCAATGAAAACCCATAGTTGGCAGCCTGGATCGCCAGGCAGATCTGAATGAATAGGAAAATGAGCCCGAAAAAGCCAAGGATCGTAGACATGTCAATATCCGTCATTCCAAAAGCGATTAAAAACTCCTCCGGAAAACTTGCCATCATTTCACTGAGAAGTATTGCATCAACTTCGATCGAAGAGAAAATGGATAAGTAGATGAAAATCATTAATGCGACGGCCAAGGACCATCCGATCACAGATTTAATTTTCATCTTGAATTCATGCTTATAAATATTCATGGCCATCACCTATTCGTAATAATGCATGAAAACTTCTTCTAAAGTAGGCTCTTCGATTGTCACATCAGATACATCTTGCGAACTGATTGCTCTCGTGATCTGATTGATATCACCCTTATAGAAGAAACTGACAGCGCCATTTTCCTTCTCCAGCTTAATCACGCCAGGGATATCAAAGCGCTTTTCATCAATCTCATCGGCCACAATGTGGATCTTCTTATAATTATCGCGTTGCAGCGTTCGTACGTCTTGAATATCAACGATGCTGCCTTCCTTGATGATCGCCACCCGGCTGCACATTTTTTGCACAACACCGAGGATGTGCGATGAGAGGAAAACCGTCACGCCGCGTTCGTTCTCCTCACGAATGAGTTTATAAAACTTCTTCTGCATAAGAGGGTCGAGACCGCTGGTTGGCTCATCCAGCAATAGAAGCTTCGGCTCATGCAAAAGGCCCTGGACAATACCTACCTTCTTCTTGTTACCATAGGAGAGGTCGTCGATCCGGCGATGCAAATCGAGCTCCATGATTTCGGACAACTCATGCATCCTCTTCGTGCAGTCTTTTTTGTAAAAACTAGCGGAATATTTAAGCAAGTCGATGACCTTCATCCGGTCGTAATAAAAGACTTCGGAGGGCAGATAGCCAATATCTTGCCTGATCTCAGGTCCATACTTGATGGCGTCCTTGCCGAAGATTTTCGCTTCCCCTGAGCTGGGATAGATCAGAGAACAAAACAAGCGGATCGTTGTCGATTTCCCAGCCCCATTGGGGCCGATGAAGCCGAAGATCTCCCCTTCATCCACGTTAAAAGAGACATCGACGATTCCCCTGGCTTTTCCATAATACTTAGTTAGATTGTTGACTTCGATGATGCTCACAATCATTCTCCCTTTTTAATTTTGACTCCGAATTCTTTTTCTCAGTAAGCCATCCTTGAGAAAATCCTATAAATTCAATCGTTCCCTAACTTTGTTTCATCCTAGTTTTGAGCAGCTTATTCAGTAGTGTTCTCTCTAGAACAAGCGCATATAAGAAGCGACCATATTAGCACACAATGAATATTCTTCAAATTCATAGATCGCAACCTCGCTTACATATAAATTAAAGAAAAAGTACCCCTGCGGCGACTCGAACGCCGGCATCTGCCTCCGGAGGGCAGCGCTCTATCCACTGAGCTACAGGGGCTTAACTCCCTTGATTTTATCCCAATAGATGGGTTCACTCAAGAGATCGTGCTTTTTGCTTGACTCCGGCATCGCGGGTATGCTAGGATAGAACTACCGAACGGTCGGTAGGGAAAGCATCGATGCAACGCTCGGATATCATTCAGGCGGCTGCACAAATCTTTC
>JAUWFP010000249.1 GCA_030606845.1 Anaerolineales bacterium
GCATTGAAGAAAGTTTGGAAGCCGCCTGCGAATCATCCTTGGCGAAACTACGGAAGTTCCAATCCCAGAAAGAAGGTTGACTCTGTCTCAAGGTGACATTTCTACTAAGGGCATTAAGGGACATTTCTACCTTGGGTTGACAGGTTTCGTATACATTTCGTATACATTCTGTCCTTCAAGTGTGGTTTACAAAGATGTCCTTGTGTATAGTGCGCTCTCCCTCATGGCTTTTTCAGTGTTTGATCGTGATGGCCGACATTGCGAAAGATTATTGCATCACCCTCAGTCTCGAATGTGATCCTCAAGGATTTGCTTGCGCGCGCCTCCCAGATGCCACGTGTGCTTTTAATCCGTTTTACGCGCAGACTGGGGTGTCGAAGATCACCCGACATGAGGCGAATGGCTTTTTTTACTCGTCCTTGGTCATCAGCTGCCAGGGATTGATAAGCCTTTTTGAATCGATTGGTGAGAATGAGGTGCATCAAGCTTTGCCAGCTTCAAGGGCGTCAATAAGTGTGTCAACATCACCGAATTCCTGGATACGCCCTGCGCTGATATCTTCGCTAGCTTCAAATTCGCCCTTCTGCCAAGCATCACTCCAAAAATATGCCTGACTCTTATCGATCAATTTCTGGGGACTCAATATGATAGTGTCTCCCTCAATGACCACCGCGATGAGGTCCCCCTCCTCGATATTAGCCGCTTGCCGGACGGCCGCGGGCAGCGTGATTTGTCCGTTCCGGGTGACCTTCGTTAGCGTAAAATGTTCGGCCATTCAGAGCTCCTAGTTTATAAATATAGCAATATAGTAACTTACTAATATTTGCTCGTCAAGTGTTTTAGCGCTGTGTTTTTGGTTTGGTGGCAGAGGCGGACGCCCGTTATAATTTGACAATTGTTTTGGATTAAGCCCATGGAAAAAGAAGCCCGCGCTTCGAAACGTAATCTGGGCAAAAAAATTGCTGGAGCGAGCGGGGATTGGGTCTTTAGAAAGGACAGCGGATGATGCTGCGGATCCTCTATTTTGCTACGATGCGGGATTTGGCGGGCGTGCGGGAAGAGACCGTATCGCTTCCTGATGGATTGCGGGTAAAGGACTTGAAGAGCCTCCTTGGCGAGAAGCACCCGGAGCTCATCAGGGCGTTTAACTCTGCAATCTTCGCCGTGAACCGCGAATTCGCGTTTGATGATCAGCCACTCAAAGAAGGTGATGAAGTGGCGATATTCCCGCCAGTAAGCGGCGGAAGCGTTGACCAGCCAACGATACTTCGCATTGTTCGGGAACCGCTGGATATGAATGCCCTCTTAAAGGAAATCATCACACCAGCAGCGGGAGCAGCCTGCGTCTTGACCGAGGGCGCACAGGCACGCAGCGAACGAGAGGAGCCTCTGGAAAACCCTCACCAATCCTCTGAACCCCAACGCCCGATGGTTGAAGAGCAGATGAAACAAGCCGCTCAGGAAATTCGTGACCACTGGGCGTCAGTCGAGGGTGTGGCACTTGTCCAGCGCTCGGGTGAAGTACAACCAGGGGCACCAATCGTTATTGTTGCTTGCACTGCAGCCCATCGTGATGCTGGAGTGTTTGAAGCTGCAAGGTATGGCCTTGATCGGATGAAACAGACCATCACACTCAGGGAGAAGGAAATCGACCCGGAATAAGCGATAGCTATTGAGGGTTCATTCCATCATGGGGATGGTGGTTGAGCTATTCGCGGAGAGTTATGTCTGCCGACAGAAATTCCTGGGAGTGGCCGTTTCGCTGCACGAATTGCGGTCAGCCCTATCCAACACAGGGGTTCCCTTACTGCTGCGGGAAATGCGGCGGTCTTTTCGATTATCAAGATCAAGTCTCCTATGACCCGGTCCAACCAGCTAGGCCTGGTCGCCGGTCGATCGAACGCTACCGGCGGAGTTTCCCCCTGCCTGCAGATGTAGATTTCGTTAGCCTTGGGGAGGGAGACACGCCGCTTCTCTCTCAGCGAATATCCTCGCGCGAACTCTTCTTCAAGTGTGAGAACCTGAACCCCACTGGCTCTTTTAAGGATCGGGGAACTGCGGTGCTCGTCAGCGCGTTAATCGCTGCCGGAATCGAAGAGGCAGTAGAGGATTCATCCGGGAATGCAGGGGCTTCCCTGGCCGCATATGCCGCGCGGGCGGGGGTTAAGGTGCACATCTATGTCCCTGAATCCGCCTCGGGTCCCAAGAGCGCGCAGATCAGCGCATATGGCGCGCAAGTTGTCCGGATTCCAGGTCCACGCTCGGCGAGCGCGGAAGCTGTCCAGCGTGAGGTCGCGGGAGGGGTTGTGTATGCCAGCCATGCATACCTGCCACATGGCATCGCCGGAATAGCGACCATCGCCTTTGAGATCGCGGAACAACTGAAAGGCTCTCCGGGAACCGTCATTGCGCCTGTTGGTCATGGGACGCTGCTATTAGGATTGCATCGAGGGTTTCAAGCGTTGCAGTCAGCAGGCGAAATCGATCGCATCCCAGTTTTAATTGGCGTTCAGGCGAGCGCGTGTGCGCCACTGTGGGCAGCCTTTTCCGGCGGCGTTTCCGGTTTGAATACGATCTCTGAGGGGGTAACGGTCGCTGAGGGGGTACGCATCATCCAGCCGCTGCGCGGGGATGCCGTTTTGCAAGCCATCACCGAGAGCGGGGGTAAGATGATCGCTGTCGACGAAGAAAAAATCCTGAAAGGACGCGACGCACTGGCTCGAATCGGGTTGTATGTAGAGCCGACTTCAGCGCTCGTCATTTGTGCGCTTGAAGAGGTTTTGGAAATTTGCCCAGACCCAATCGTCCTGATCCTCACGGGATCGGGGTTTAAAACGCTGGGAGTTTGAATTACTTGGGATTAGTGTCAGCGGCGAACGGGATCTGGTTGACTGAAAGAAAAGAATGGGTCAGTGGAGGAAAGGTGCATGGAACGCAGGATCGCTATAACTGGGATGGGCACGATCAACCCGTTGGGATTCAACGTCACGGAGACCTGGGAAGCTCTCAAGTCCGGCGTATCAAGCGTTGAACGAATCACGTTGTTCGACGCGAACGATCTCCTAGTTAAAATTGCTTGTGAAGTTAAAGAATTCGACCCTGCGCAGTTTATGGATCCTCGCAAGGTACGCCGACGGGATCGTTTTCAGCAGCTCGCAAGCGCTGCAGCGTCACAGGCAATGACGGATTCTGAGTTGGAAATCCAACCTGAGCGCGCTAATCGGGTTGGAGTTGTTATCTCCTCGGCAGTGGGCGGTCTGAATACGGTGCAGACGGGCATTCAGGTGATGGCCGACGATGGTCCGCGTCGGATCAGCCCCTTTGCGATCCCGATGTTCATGTCCAATGGCGCTTCAGGGGTTGTGGCTATCGACATCGGCGCCAAGGGACCATCCTTCTCTGTTGCCTCAGCTTGCGCCTCAGGCGCTGATGCGATCGGTCTAGCTGCGACGCTGATTCGCACAGGTGTAATGGATGTCTGTCTGGCCGGCGCTTCGGAGGCGAGCATCACCAGGTTCGGCGTTGCCTCCTTCGATCGTTTAGGAGCGCTTTCGAGACAAAAAGATGATTTTTCCCAAACCCCCGCACCGTTTGACGCGAACCGTGATGGTTTGGTGATCGGTGAGGGGGCGGCGGTGATCATCCTTGAAGACCTGGAGCACGCACGCAATCGAGGCGTGGAGATACTCGCCGAGTTGGTGGGATACGGTTCAACCACCGACGCATTCCATATCACCGCGCCATCAGAAACGGGCGCGGGAGGCGCTTCGGCCATTGAAAAAGCGCTTGCAGCTGCCGCAGTCAACCCAAATGAGATTGATTACATTAACGCCCACGGGACGGGAACGAAGTTGAATGACATCTCGGAAACGAAGGCGATCAAAGCCGCGCTGGGAGAGGCTGCTTATGAAGTGCCTATCTCTTCCACGAAATCTATGACAGGACACATGATGGGTGCGACCGGCGCCCTGGAAGCGATCATCTGTGTCATGGCGATTCG
>JAUWFP010000106.1 GCA_030606845.1 Anaerolineales bacterium
GAACATAGGGAACAACCCGGGCAGACCGAACACAAGGAACAAACAGAGCAAAACGAACAAAACAGTGAGGATGATGGGGATAAACAGGAAGTGCCAGATGCATCGTCTGAGACTACCTTCGAAACCGGTGAAACCTATCAGGTAAAACAACTGTCTCCAGAGCGGCAGCTCGCCCGCTTCTTCAAGATCGTCTTCTTCTGCAGCAAGATGTTCCGCTTCAAAACCGAACTCAGCGATCACGATCGCCGCCGTATCGAAATCTACTTGCTGGTTGATATTCGCCATCACACCATTCGCCATCAACTGCTTGATGACTTCGATTGGGCTGACATCAATCATTTCAGCCAGATCACGCACTGTAACTGTTGATGGGATTTCTACGGTCTTTACGCCATTCTCGCTCATATAGCACCTCCGGGTCGAGCACTCCGGCAGCACCGAGCGAGTTGGCCGGGGGAATTACAGGTGTTTCTGTGGTTCGGCCATACCGTGCTCGGCGCGGACAGCGAAAGCTTTCGCTTCAGCCATTCTGCTCGTCTGTCAGACTGTTCATGTACGCTTCTAACTCCTGGTGAGCCTCGTCCGTTAATTCTACTTTTAGTGCTCGGGGTAAGGATCCTTGCAGAGCCTTCTCCCAGCATGATCGCAGATCATGCACGTAGGCTCCTCGCCCGGGAGCTTTTCCTGTCAGGTCGATTCTTACGCCATCTTGCCCGTGTACAACACGTATCAAGGACCGTTTCGCTAAGATCTGCCGGCAGCCAACACACGTCCGTTGGGGTTCATGCTTTCGCCGCCGCGATCTACGTGGTGACATTCATCGACCTTCGCATTGCCCACCTGAAATCAATAGTGTTCTAATAATCCCCTTTATCCCATGCATCCTCGTCGCGCTTCCTGCGCCTGCGCACGACTACCTCACCAAGCTCCGGATCAAATTCCATGATCCGTGATTGTTCCTTGCGGCGCTGCTTCTGCTCGGCGGAGTCCGGCGCAAACTCATCCTCGCTTACCTCGGGGATTTTTATCGACTCCCCGAGTTTCTCGGCCAACTCTTCGACGGCATCCGCGACAATCTCTTCCACTTCCGCTTCAGCCTCACCCTCGACAACTGGAGCTTCAGCTTCTGTGGCGACTTCCACTTCGGAAGCCTCTTCGGTTTCAAGGACAGCTGCGGGCTCTCCTTCAACTTCCTCTGCAACTACTTCTTCTGCGACATCTTCTATCTCTACAACCGGCTCGGGGTACGCGTAAGAATTGAGGGTTTCAGCGATCTCTATCATCGCCTTTGGTCCAATGCCCGGCAATCCTAAGATGGCATCTGCTTCCATCCCCAATTTCTGTAGTACCTGCCCTGCTGTCTTGTAGCCTGCTTCGACGAGCAGGTTTTGCACTCGTGTTGATAGTTCAACCTCAGTGAGCTCAACTTCAAAGGCTGTCTCCGGGAATGATGCTCGCACTTCGGCTAGCTTCTCGAGTTCAAGTTGCCTGCGGGCGTCCCGGCGCGACTCGATCTCTCTCTGCACCCGGTCAACGAAAGAAGTTAACGTCTGGTATTCCTCAGGTGTGATCGGACGCCCCTCTTCCTTCTTGGTTAGAATCGCCTCGACCTGCAATACGGTCTCAGCTTGCTCTTCGGCCACATCGGCGAAGGATGAATCCGTAGTGAGAATCATCAAAGACTCAACTGCAGTCTCCGGCAAACTCTTGATATCAATGCGCCAGCCGGTCAGCTTTGCGCCCAAGCGAGCATTCACGCCGGCGCGTCCGATCGCCAAGCTGAGTTGATCCTCCGGAACGACGACGATCGCCGTTTTTCCTCGATCAACTTCCTCACTGAGATACACGCCGGAAACGCGGGCTGGCGCGAGTGCCTTAGCCACAAAAGTGGCGGTGTCTGGATGCCACTCGATCACATCGATCTTTTCATCGCTCAGATCACGTACGATGGATTGGATGCGCACTCCGCGCATTCCGACACATGCGCCGACAGGGTCCACACCCTCGCGAAGCGCAGCTACGGCAACCTTCGCACGCTTTCCAGCCTCGCGGGCGATAGATTTAATCTCCACCAAACCCTGATTAATTTCTGGGACTTCCATCTCCAGCAGCCGCCGCAGCATGTGCGGGTGGGTGCGGGAGACAACGATTACTGGTCCACGCGGTGACCTGCGCACCTCAAGAACATAGGTGCGAATGCGGTCACGTACACGGAAATGTTCGCCGGGGATTTGCTGATTGCGCGGCAGAATCGCCTCCGCTCGCCCCAGGCCAACCGTCACGGACTGCGGTGTGACCGAGTGCACGGTACCGTGCACGAGGTCACCCTCACGCTCGACATACTCCTCGTACTGTGCCTCCCGCTCAGCCTCACGCAGACGCTGCAGAATCACCTGCTTCGCCGTTTGGGCTGCGACACGGCCGAAGTCTTTTGGCGTGGATTCGACCATCACCATATCGCCGAGCTCTGCTTCCGGGTTGAAATTCTTGGCAATCTCGAGGACGACTTCGGTCTGTTCGTTCTCGACGTCCTCGACAGCTTCCTTCTCTACGAAGATTTCGACGCCGCCGCTTTCGGGCAAAATCTTGACCTCGACGTTTTGTGCGCTGGAGGCGTTGACCGACCGCCGATAGGCGGAAATCATCGCCGCTTCTAGCGCCTCCATCACCGTCTCCGGTGGAAGGCTGAAGCGCTCGGTTATTTCATTGAATGCTAGTGCAAACTCACTCTTCATTTCTCTTCTTTCCTTGGTGGCTGTTCTAAGGCTATGTTATACGCAGAAAAGTGGGGGAAACCCACTTTCCAGAACCACCGCTCTCTCAAAAGTCGTACCCACAGATTTTAGCACATGCGGGAGGGAGGAGCAAGAGTACGCAAAAAGAAATTGTCTTTTTTGAATGTCAGGCAACATTGAAGGTGGGTAAAAAGCAATTGGATTTATTAATCAAGGTCTTATTCACTGAGTAGGTCCGTTAGGATTTCATCATTAAAGGGATCCTGACCTCGCGTTAGAGTCTCAATCCAAACCTGCCGTGAAGGTGCAAGCTGGGCGAACCCATCTGCATCATTCTCGATGAGATATTCCAAGAACATTTGGAGATCTTCGATAGCTTCTTCAGTCCGACCGAGCAAAGCCAGGGCTATTCCGCGGTTGCCTCTCCTCCTTCCCGAAGGGTCTGATGTGATAGCCTTGTCACAATGCGCGATCGCCTCCTGTGGATTCTCGACCAGACTGTAATACCTGCATAGTGCATCCTGGATATACACCGCTTCCGGATCGAGGTCCTCTGCTTGTTCGAGCATATCCAGAGTTTCACCAATACTGGAGGGGTCTTGCCATAATATTGTTAATGCCAAATGGTATTTAGCTATGGCGAAACTCGGATCGGCGCGTGCTGCTTCACGGAAGTCTTTCTCAGCACGGAATAAATCGCCGTCTGCCGATCGCTCAAGATAGGCTATCCCTCGATTGTTCAACGCTTGGACAAGGTTCGGACGAAGAACGATCGCCTCTGTATAGTAGGCGATCACCTTACCAACATCTGGTGTTTCCTTCCTGCTTTCGATCATGGCGAGAAATTGGTATACCGTAGCGGCATTCCCGGGATACTCCGGCAGGTCTTCCAACGTCCTCAGGAAAACCGCTTCAGCCTGCTCCTCACGACCAGACCAGTAGTGAGCCTGTCCAAGGACATATAGCGCTATCCACTGCACTTCATTTGGGAGATCAGTGTTTACTGTGGCACTCAACTCTTCCGCCGATATAAAATTCCAGCGCCGTTCGAGACTGCCTACTCGATTATCGGCAGAAGGACTCGTTACAAATGCGATCACTCTTCCACTGTCGTACTCACCCCACACCACGATATCGGCGCCAAGCTCCCTGCCGATTTCAATTGCTCTCACCTCATCCGTAACGATCTCTGATATCTTTTTTACACTGACATTTCCAATTTCTGCATTTTCAAATTCCTTATACAACGCTTCCTCGATCCTGCTCGCGATGTTATATCCAACCTGCCCGCCGCCGTAATTTTCGAACTCGCTCACGATCACGAGTGTGTCGCTCACTTCTGAATCGTAGCGCCTGGTGAGATTAAAAAGGCCGGTTGATTCACTCCACACACCACTCACACCCAGAGTCACGATAGTCAGTATTAATCCTGCAGATACAGCTGTGATCCACTTTGCTTTCCTACCATCCAGGATCTTCCTGAACCAGCCCTTTTCCTTTCCAGTGCCCGGAGGTCGTGATTGTTCTCTGCCTACTCGCGGCTCGAAATCTTCTTCCGTTCCAAATTCACCATTGATGCCCCGATCAGGAGAAAAACCGGCGGTGATAAACAACTGATCGCGCTCTTCCGGTTCCAAGCGAAGAGCGTCGGCAAGTCTGACCACATCTTCCCTATGACGCGGTCGCTGTGTTTCTCCCTCGCGCCACCTGAAGATCGTTTGCCTACTTATGCCCAACCGACGAGCTAATTCGGCGTCACTAATGCCGGCTCGCTCGGCGAACATCGATAGCAATTCAGAAAATGATCCCATGGTCATCCCATCACCGGTTGCACGCTGTGTTGCACCCAATGTAACACAACTGATGCTTGAAGTGTACCGGCTCCGAGAAAGAATAGAAACAGGTAATTCGGCCACATATCAGTCAAGGAGGTTTCAATGTTCAAGCGAATATCCCAACCCAGTCTGCTCCTGGCGATCATCCTGGTCGCAGCCCTCATAAGTGGCTGTGGCGCCGCGACGGATGCTTCCAAATCCATAAGCCGCGGAGCTATCAACCGAGGGGTCATCGTCCAAGCAGAATCTGTACGCGTCAACGAATATCTTAACTACTATGAGCAGCGATTCCCCGAGCCCGTCAATCAGCCCTTAGGCTTGGACTTACGCCTCGGGAATACACACCTACCTACTGCCGGTGGAGAGATCTGGCTGCAGATCGGTCTTCAAGCGCAGCATGCGGAGCCGGAGAGCAGAACACCGTTGAATCTCGCCCTCGTGCTCGATAGCAGCGGCTCAATGAGTTCATCTGACAAGATGCCTTACCTCAAACAATCCCTGATGGTTTTTCTGGGCTCTCTCCACCCCGATGACATTGTCGCCATCGTAGCTTACAGCGGTGATGCGCGGTTAATCCGTCCAGCCCAGAATGTGGGCAGTGGAGATTGGATACGCCAAACCGTTGAGAAATTGCACCCCGGTGGGTCCACAAATCTCCACGCAGGCCTGATGCTCGGTCTGGAGCAGGTGGACGAGAACTTCGATATCCGCTTCAGTAACCGGGTCATCCTGCTCACCGACGGGATCGCCAATGAAGGGGTCACGAACGCCGACCGCATCGCTGCCGATGCCCTGGCCTACAATAATCAGGGAATCCACCTATCCACCATCGGCCTCGGCTATGACCTGAACGATCATTTGCTTAGCACACTGGCGCGGCAGGGAAAGGGTGCCTACCACTTCGTCGACTCCGCGCAAGAGATGGAGAAGGTTTTCATGCAAGAAGTTGAGGGCTTGGTAGAGAAGGTCGCAGCGGACGTTCGGGTGAGCATCCGCCCGACAAGTGGGGTTGAACTGGTTTCCGTCACCGGGTTTGATGGTCACATCCCTGCCGATGGCGCCCAGGTTCTGCTCCAGGATATGGGTGCTGGAGACAGCCAGGTTATCATGGTGCGGCTTGATGGCCACTCCGGCTCGATGGGTTCTATGACCATCGCTGAGGTCACACTTCAGTACATGGACGTCTTCGCACAAAAACCGCGGGAGATCTACGAAACGCTTACCATGCGCGTCCTCGAAGATGGGCATTATAACCCCCTCGAAGACATTGAGGTCTGCCGCAATGCAACAATCGTAAAATCTGCAGAAGCGCTCAAGACCATCAGCGATCTCGTGGATAGCGGGCGGTTCTTGGATGCCTGGCAGCTTGCATATGACATCGAAGCAGAATTGCGACGTGTTTCTTCGGTTACAGGCGATGCTCAAATGGTGCAGGACGCAGATCTATTTCAGCGCTATCTCATAACGCTCGTAAGCTATCTCGGCTACGACCCGTCCGAAGCTCAACCCACACCTCTCCCTCTGGGTGAGCAGCCCCAACGTTGGGGAGCAACACCGATTCCTTCGATGGAGGACCTCCCAACCATTGAAGTCCAGTGAATATCGTCTGAGTCAACGACAACAGGTGCGCCCTTCTTCGAGAGGGCGCACCTATCATTTATATGCTATTGAGTAGCACCTATTCACTTAATCAAGTCCCCCTGTTGTTCCTCTCGGCGATTTGCCAACGATGTTAAATAATATTTACCGAAGACCTATGCCGCCATCGCTGTGAATTCACCAATCTGGGTTCCGCTGTGCACTATGTTACCTCTATCTCGGGCTCTCCCGGCTGAATAGGCTTCGGCTCGCCTTCGATCAGGCCTCCCCATGCTTCGATTCCCTCTTCAAATAAGCTTGCTAAGGCTCAATGCATTTGACGCCCACTTGCGGCTCACTTATCATACCGGCGCTAGTTGAAACCTATTCGAGGTGACGTATGGAAGTTGGTTTGGTCAAGCAGATCGACATCAACGAAGAAATGCAGCAGTCCTATCTGGACTACGCCATGAGCGTAATCATCTCTCGCGCCCTGCCCGATGCACGCGATGGGTTCAAACCCGTTCACCGACGCATCCTGCACGCAATGAACGCCATGGGGCTTCGGCCCGATTCCCCACATCGCAAGTCAGCACGCATCGTCGGTGAGGTGCTCGGGAAATTCCACCCGCACGGCGATATGGCTGTCTACGAGGCGATGGCGCGCATGGCGCAACCCTTCTCCATGCGCTACCCACTGGTAGAAGGGCAGGGCAACTTTGGTTCGGTCGATGGAGACCCACCCGCGGCCATGCGCTACACCGAAGCACGGCTGACGCCTATTGCGACCGAGATCATGGCCGATCTCGGAAAGGACACCGTCGCCTTCGTCGACAACTTCGACGGATCAATGCGTGAGCCAACTGTACTCCCAGCGATGGCGCCAAACATGCTCGTAAACGGCGCCACGGGCATCGCCGTGGGTATGTCCACATCGATCCCACCACACAACATGGGCGAGGTTTGCAACGCACTTATCTATATGCTCGAGAACTGGTCA
>JAUWFP010000041.1 GCA_030606845.1 Anaerolineales bacterium
AATGACAGTTTGAGGTGAAACATTCTATGTAATGTCATTTCGAACCCCCGCCAGGGCATAATAAATCCCCGAGATTACTTAATCAAAAAGGGGCTGCCTTTTTTGGCAGCCCCTTCATCGTTATGGTGACGAAGTTCTAGAACAAACCAGTGATCTTGCCTGTTTCCAGATCCAGGTCGATATTCATGAACGCGGCATGCGTGGCCAGACCGGGCATCGTGCTCATCTTTCCCAGAATCGGGTAGATGAATCCCGCGCCTACGCTCGCGCGCACCTCGCGGATCGGCACCGTGAAACCGGTTGGCACGCCTTTCAACAACGGGTCATGGCTCAGGCTGAGATGCGTTTTCGCCATACACATCGGCAGACCCCCGAAACCCGCTTTCTCGTAGGTCGCAATCTGCTCTTCAGCTAGCGGCTCATAGGATACCCCGTCCGCGCCATAGAACTCTTTGCAAATAAACTCGATCTTTTTCTTGATCGGCCAATCCAGTGGGTAAAGAAATTCGAAGTTGCTCGGCTGTTCGCACGCTTCAACAACTGCCTGCGCTACTTCCTTTGCGCCAGCGCCGCCATCTGCCCAGTGGGTACTCCTAACAGCCGCAAACGCTCCTTGTTCCTCAGAGTATTTGCGCACCATCTCCATCTCGGCGTCAGTGTCGTCTTTAAAGCCGTTGACACATACGACAACCGGAATGCCGAAGCGTAGTGCGTTCTTGATATGCACGCCGAGATTCGGCAGACCTGCCTCTAGAAGTTCAAGGTTCTCCGAGGTGTATGTCTCATCTAGAGGTGCACCGGGGGATACTTTTGGTCCGCCGCCATGCATCTTCAGGGCGCGCACAGTAGCGACCAGCACAACTGCATTCGGGATCAAGCCTGAGTAGCGGCACTTGATATCGAAGAACTTCTCCATGCCGATATCTGCGCCGAAACCGCTTTCGGTGATGACGTAGTCGGCAACCTTGAGCGCGATCTGATCAGCGATGATGGAGGAGTTACCATGGGCGATGTTCGCAAAGGGTCCTGCATGCACTAATGCCGGTTGACCCTCGAGGGTTTGCATGAGATTAGGCATGAGCGCGTCTTTTAGTAGGACCGTAACGGCACCAGCCACACCGAGATCCTCAAGCGTGACCGGATCGCCCTTCTTATTTAATCCGATGACAGCCCTTCCGACACGCTCGCGTAAGTCGCGTAAGTTCTTTGCTAGGGCAAGTATCGCCATCAGCTCCGAGGCAACCGAGATATCATAGCCAGTTGCGCGCGGGAAAACTGGGCTGGGCGAACCATCCCGCAGTTTGTCGTCATTGAATCCCACTTTGATATCTCGTAAGGACCGATCGCATACGTCAACAACACGATTCCAGGTGATCGTATCCGGATCAATATCGATGCGTGTCACTCCTCGGCGCTTGAGTGCTTCATCCGTCTGCCGGCTCTCGTGATACATGCGAGTATCAAGCGCGGCGGCGACTAGGTTATGAGCGACGGTGATCGCATGGATGTCGCCGGTGAGGTGGAGGTTGAAATCCTCCATGGGGATAATCTGGCTGTAGCCACCTCCTGCCGCCCCACCTTTGATGTTAAAGGTTGGTCCCATGCTCGGTTGGCGAATGCAGCACATCACATTCTTCCCCAGATGTGTGCCCATCGCTTGTGTAAGACCGAGCATAGTTGTGGACTTCCCCTCCCCAAGAGGAGTCGGCGTGATGGCGGTGACGTCGATATATTTTCCTTGGGGACGATCGGCAAGCTTCTCAAGCACGTCGAGATGGACTTTCGCTTTATATTGCCCGTAGAGATCTAGGTCGTCCATCTCCAACCCGATCTTTTCTGCGATCTCCAGGATTGGGCGTAGGTCTGCCTCCTGTGCGATCTCGATGTCCGAGGGAACTGGGCGCTTTGGTTTCAGGACCATGGGATCAACCTCCTAATTAGGTAACTGCTTATGGACATTCTTGCAGACGGATTAGACATTAAGTGTGCTTTGCAATCCTGTTTAAGGCAAGCGACATATTTCACAATCCCGACTGCCAACTATAACTATTGCCCTTTCTAGAGGCGGCTTGTTCCTAGACCCGCGATCCCCGGTTTAGCGTTTATCAAAGACATCTTGTTCGAACATGTGTATGTGTATTATGTAGGTGATCCATTCATAAACTAAGCTTACCCCCACTAGTTGATCTGTCTCTTTTGTTGCGCGCTTTTTACAGTTTTGTAACTTACTTTGTGCTCCGCTCTCTTGTGTTTGACTTTCATCCAATTTGCATGCGCCTTCTGTCACTTTTATAATTTGTGAGAAATATCACATACTTTAGAAGCAGTAATTCACGCCTTCTTCGTCGCGGCCGCGAGAGGTTCTCGCCCCGATGCCCGACACAGGTGTTTCAGTGAGTTATGGGGCTCATCGATACCCAAGAAACCGGGAGGTAATAGCATGCCAGAAGTACCCACGAACGGATCCTCCAGCGATTTCCGAACCGAAGTGATTAACGCCACACCAGGCGGAGAGAATTTAAGAATCTGCCTTCAGTGTGGCACTTGCGGCGGCTCCTGCCCCTCCGGGCCGGATATGGACTACTCACCACGCCAACTCTTCGCCATGATCGACGCTGGTTTCAGAGACGATGTGCTCAAGAGCAATACCCCCTGGTATTGTGTCTCCTGCTACTACTGCACCGTACGCTGCCCCAAGGAAATCCCCATCACCGACATCATGTACACCCTGAAGCAGATGGCGGTGAAAGAACACCTTTATGACGATAGCGATGCGCCCGAGTGGTCAGAGAGTTTCATTGGATTTGTTGAGACCTACGGCAGAAGCTTTGAACTCGGTTTGGCAACACGCTACCACCTGACTCACAGTCCACTATCAAAGTTTAGTTTAGGACCTTTTGCAATAGGGATGGTGACGAAGAACCGCCTTGCCTTCCTACCTGAGAGAATCGAAGGCATAAACCAGCTCAAGGCAATCTTGGAACGAGCGAAACAACTGGAGGCCGAGCAATGAAATACGGATACTACCCTGGTTGTTCTTTAGGCAAGTCCGCTAAACCCTACGATGACTCGACGAAGGCAATCGCCGACCAGCTTGGCATGTCATTTGAAGAGATCGACGATTGGAATTGCTGCGGAGCAACGGAATATTTTTCGCTAAACAAAACCGCCGCCTATGCTCTCGTCGCCCGCAACCTCGCGCTGGCAGCGAAGCAGGACAGCCTTACTGACCTCGTAGCACCCTGTAGCGCATGCTACTTGAACCTCAGGAAAACAGACGACTACATGGGCAAGTACCCAAAAATTGGAGATCTAACCAATGAATCACTTGCCGCCGGGGGTCTCTCCTATGAACCCGGTTCACTGCGCGTCCGTCATCTGCTCGACGTTGTTGTTGAGGATATCGGATTTGAGAGTATCAGCGAGAAGGTCACAAATCCATTGACGAACTTGTGGGTTGCGCCCTATTACGGCTGCATGGTCGTTCGCCCCGAGTTTGGCGACACCGATCCCGTAGACGCGGAATATCCGGTGACGATGGACCATCTCATGGAAACACTTGGGGCGACAGTGGTCGATTTTCCTCTCAAAACACATTGCTGCGGTGGTCACATGACCCAGATCAGTTCCGACACTGCATTTGAGCTGATCCGCCAATTGCTGCACAACGCAGACGAATCTAATGCCGATGTCATTGTGACGATTTGCCCAATGTGCCAATTGAATCTGGATGCTTACCAAACTCAGGTAAACCGTCACTTCGGCACAAATTACAAAATACCAATTCTCTACTTCACGCAGTTGATCGGCCTAGCGATGGGAATCCCCGCGAAAAAGCTCGGGGTCGGAAAAGAGTTCGTCTCCGCGTCCGCGGCGTTGAAGAAGATCGGTTTAGAGGTTGAAGAAGAACCCGCCCCGGCAGGCAAGCGTAAAAAGGACGACAAATCGCTGCCGATGCCGAGCGGAAGAGTGGAGGGTTAACATGGCTGAACGTGTTGGCGTCTATATTTGCCACTGCGGGAGCAACATCGCTGGAAAGGTTGACGTTGAGGATGTTTCTCAATGGGCAGGCGAGGAACTCGATAACGTCGTTATATCTCGCGACTACGAGTTTATGTGCTCCTCACTGGGCCAAGAACTCATTGAGGACGACATCAAGAACGAAGGCCTTACGAGGGTCGTCGTCGGCGCTTGCTCCCCTCATCTTCATGAGAGAACCTTTCGGAAAGCCTGCAGCAACGCCGGTCTAAACCCTTACCTTTGCCAGATGGCCAGTCTGCGCGAACAGGTCTCATGGGTCACCGAGGACGAGGCGCTAGCGACGGCGAAATCGAAAGCGATGATCTCCGGTGCTGTCGAGCGCGTGCAGCTCCACGAGGAGCTTGAGCCCACCGAGGTTCCAGTTAACCCCCATTCACTCGTTGTTGGGGGCGGGATAGCCGGTATTCAGACCGCTCTCGAATTGGCGAATTCAGGCAACCCTGTCATCTTAGTCGAGAGAGAGCCGTCAATCGGCGGCCACATGGCGCAATTCGATAAGACCTTCCCCACTCTCGACTGCTCAGCCTGCATCCTCACCCCCAACATGTCTGATGTCAGCAGCCACCCGAATATTACACTCCTGTCCTACAGTGAAGTTGAAGAAGTCACGGGATTTGTTGGGAATTTCCATGTGCGTATCCGCAAGAAAGCAAGATATGTAATCGAGGAAGACTGCACAGGGTGCGGGATCTGCATTGAGAAATGTCCCAAGTCAGTCATAGATGAAGTGTTCGAGGCCGGGATTGGTTATCGGAAATCAATCTACCGCCCCTTCCCCCAAGCTGTGCCGAAATACCCGGTCCTCGATGCGGAGACCTGCATATACTTCGAGAAAGGCACTTGCAAGGCATGTGAGAAATTCTGCCCGACAAATGCCATCGACTTTGAACAGAAAGATACTTTCATCGACATCGATGTCGGCAACATCATCCTTGCCACCGGCTACGATACCTTTGATAGTCGAAAAATTCCACAATACGGATACGGGCGCTTGGCGAACGTCTTCACAAGCCTGGAATTTGAACGCCTGTGCAATGCCGCCGGTCCAACAAATGGCCATATCGTACTTAGAGATGGGGTAACAACCCCTAAATCTGTCGCCATCATCCACTGCGTCGGGAGCCGTGACACCAGGTTTAACGCGCACTGCTCTGCCGTTTGCTGCATGAGTGCCCTGAAGTTCGGACATCTCGTGATAGAAAAAACGGGCGCTGAGGTCCACTCTTTCTATACCGATATGCGTCCATCCTTCAAGGATTACGAAGAGTTCTACAACCGGCTGCTCGAGGAAGGCATGCACTTTACGAGAGGCCGAGTGGCCGAGGTCACCGAGGCAGCCCTTCAGCCCGGCGAAGAAGGCAAGCTCATCATCCAGGTGGAGGATACGCTTATCGGCCGGCAGCGCCGTATCCCTGTAGACATGGTCATCCTGATGACCGCGCTTGAACCAAAGCCGGACGCCAGGGAAGTAGGTTTGAAATTTGGTATCTCCTGCAGTATGGCCGGTTGGTTTACAGAGCGCCATCCTAAACTCGACCCGGTCGCTACGATGACCGATGGTATCTTCATCGCTGGAGCTTGCCAGGGGCCAAAAGATATTCCAGCGTCGGTCTCCCAGGGAGCAGCGGCAGCCGCCCGCGTCCTCGGCATGATCATGAAAGGCGCGGTTGAAATCGAACCAATTGTCGCTACGATACACGAGGAGAGATGCTCAGGATGCAGGATCTGCAACACGCTGTGCCCCTTCAACGCGATCGATTATCTAGAAGATAAAATGGTGAGCGTCATCAATCAAGCGCTGTGCAAGGGCTGCGGGACCTGCGTAGCTGCCTGCCCCGCACAAGCGATCACAGGCGCCCATTACAGTAACGAACAAATCTTCGCCGAGATTGAAGGTTTACTCTTTGACGTAGTACAAGGAAACGGCGCAAAGCCCGTCGTTGAAGAACCAGAAGCGGTTCCCGCATAGCGGAGGATAAATCCTATGGCTGATGAAAGGTTTGAACCGAAGATTATCGCTTTCTTATGCAACTGGTGCTCCTACCGCGCCGCGGACCTGGCGGGGACGGCCCGGATCAAGTACGAACCCAATATTCGCATGTTGCGGGTCATGTGCAGCGGCCGCGTCGACCCTTCATTCGTGCTCAAGGCTTTCGCCCTGGGTGCGGATGGCGTGATGATCGCCGGCTGTCACCCCGGTGAATGCCATTACTTAGAGCAAAACTATAAGACCATGCGGCGTTTCTCAATGCTGAAGCATACCCTTCAAGCGATGGGCATGGAGGATGACCGTGTCCGCCTGCAGTGGGCTTCAGCCGCAGAGGGCGTATTACTAGCGGGAGCAATCAACGAAATGATTGAACAAGTTCGTGCTCTGGGGCCGCTGGATTGGCCAAAGAACTGGTCTGAAAACGGGAACATCGAAGAAGCGATAGAACAACTTGTCGAAGAACATGCCGAAGCGATGGAGGTGCCAGTATGAGTGAGAAAGGGGTCCTAGCACTGTATTGGGCTGCTTCCTGTGGCGGCTGTGAGATTGCCGTTCTAGGTATCAATGAGAAAATCCTCGATGTCGCTGCGGCATTCGACATTGTCTTCTGGCCCTGTGTACTGGATGGAAAAGTTCGTGATATCGAAAAAATGGACGATAAGAGCATCGATCTTTGCTTTTTCAACGGCGCCATCAGGACGAGCGAACAGGAGTACATGGCCCGCCTGATGCGCCAGAAATCAAAAGTCCTCGTCGCCTTCGGCTCCTGCGCTCAGGAGGGTTGTATTCCTGGCCTAGCGAACGCGACGACGAAGGAAGCGATCTTCCAGACTGCGTATCACGATACACCAAGCACCGTGAATCCCGACGGCATCCGCCCGCAGACAGAGACGGAAGTCGCCGAGGGTACGCTCTACCTGCCTTTCTTCTACGAGACCGTCAAGACTCTTGGACAAACTGTTGACGTTGATTACTACCTACCGGGTTGTCCGCCGGAACCGGAGCGGATTTGGGATGCCATCGTCGCCATCCTGGAAAACAAACTTCCAGCCCCAGGCAGCGTGATCGGCGCTGAAACAACAGTTTGCGATGACTGCCCGCGCACGCGAGACGAGAAGAAAATCAAAGAGTTCAAACGAACATGGGAGATCGTCCCCGATCCCGACATCTGCTTGCTCGAACAGGGTCTCGTCTGCTGCGGGATCGCAACCCGCGCTGGATGCGGCGCTCTTTGTCCGACAGTTGGCTCTCCCTGCATTGGCTGCTACGGCCCGAATGAAGGGGTTGAAGATTTCGGCGCCCGGATGATGACAGCCCTGGCTTCTGTGATCGACTCCGATGATCCAGAGGAGATCGACCGCATCATACACGAAGGGATCCCTGATCCTATTGGCACGTTCTACCGTTTCAGCCTGGCACACAGCGAACTGCGTAGAATTGCATTGCCTGCCAATGGAGGTTCGGATGCGAAGTTGGAGACGGCCGAATCGGCCTGATGAGGAGATTAGGACATGAAACGAATTTCAATTGATCCGATCACCCGACTCGAGGGCCACGGCAAGATCGATATCTTCCTCACGGAAGATGGCGAGGTAGCGAACGCATACCTTCAGGTTCCCGAGCTGCGCGGCTTCGAGCAATTCTGTGTCGACCGCCCTGCGGAAGATATGCCCAACATCACCAACCGCATCTGCGGTGTCTGCCCGGAAGCGCACCATATGGCTTCATCGAAGGCGCTGGATGAGCTCTGGCATGTGGATCCACCGCCGACGGCGAAGAAACTGCGGGAGATGTTCTACAGCATCTTCTTCGCCACCGACCACACCACGCATTTCTACGCGCTCGGCGGACCCGACTTCGTCGTAGGCCCCAACGCCCACCCCTCTGAACGTAATATTCTGGGCGTGATCAAGAAGGTCGGGATGGACATCGCCGGTAAAGTCCTCAAAATGCGCCACGATGGCCACCACCTGATCAAAATGATCGGCGGTCGCCCCGTACATCCAAACTGGGGGCTTCCCGGTGGTGTAAGCCGGGGGATCACCGAAGAACAGCGAGAGGAGATTGAAGCGCTCGGCCGTGATGCGATCGAGTTCGCAAAATTCTCCCTCCAGCTTTTCAATGATGTTGTCCTGGGAAACCCGGATTATGTTTCGCTAATTACTGGCGGTTTATTCACCCATGAGACCTACAACATGGGAACCGTCGACGAGAATAACCACATAAACTTCTACGAGGGGATGATCCGGGTAGTCGGACCAGATGGAAAAGAGTTCGCGAAGTACGACGCTAAGGACTATCAGGAACACATTGAAGAGCGTGTCGAGCCCTGGTCGTATCTTAAATTCCCATATCTGAAAAAGGTCGGTTGGAAAGGGTTTGAAGACGGGATGGATTCGGGTGTCTATAAAGCCACCCCGCTCTCCCGCCTGAATGCTGCCGATGGGATGGCAACGCCTCTTGCGCAGGCTGAATACGAGCGCCTGTTCGATACGCTAGGCGGCAAGCCCGTAAATCACACTCTCGCCACGCACTGGGCCCGTCTCGTCGAGCTGCTCTACGCCACCGAACGTTGGGTGGAACTAGCAACAGACTCTGAAATCACGGGAGAAGAATTCCGCGTCCTACCAACGGAGACCCCCGACGAAGGTGTTGGCTCCGTCGAAGCACCACGGGGCACGCTCACACATCACTACTGGACCGATGAGCGCGGGATCCTGACCAAAGTCAATCTGATCGTCGGTACAACGAACAACAACGCGGCGATCAACATGTCAGTCAAGAAAGCCGCACAGGGGTTAATCACGAAAGACGTCGAAATTAAAGAAGGTCTGCTAAATACGATCGAGATGGCGTTCCGTGCATATGACCCGTGCATGGCCTGCGCTACGCATACGCTGCCTGGTCAGATGCCGCTGGAGGTGACGCTCCGGGCGCCTGATGGCGAAGTCATCGAGCATCTAGCCCAGAATTTAGACTAAGTATTCAGCGGTCACCATCCGTATCGAACGAGTATACTAATGGCTGGCCGCTGTATGCGTTAATAAAACGATGAAAACCCTTGTCTTAGGTCTTGGAAATCCAATCTTGAGGGACGATAGTGTCGGCTTGCGTGTCGCCCAAGAAGTAGATCGCCTCATTCCAGCGAACCCTGATATCGAAGTGGGTCTGGACTATTGGGGCGGGCTGCGTTTGATGGAACGTATGATCGGCTTCGACCGCGCCATCATCATCGACGCCATCTGCACCGGCGCTTCGCCAGGGACACTGCACCTACTCAACCCGGACGACATCCCCACGCAGCGCAGCGCATCAGCGCATGATGTGAACCTCTCCACCGCGCTCGAATTCGGCTATCAAGCCGGTGCGCACCTGCCTCCTGCGAAGGATATCCTTCTCATTGGCATTGAAGCGGCGGATGTCCAGACCTTTGACGAAGCACTTTCCCCTGAGGTTGAAGATGCATTGCCGGCAGCCGTCGAGGCGGTGATGACCGCCCTGTCCGACGCGGGCGAGAACGAATAACTTCTCATCGCCGGGAAACTCTCCCCCGTTAGTTTCGAAAAATAACCTTCGAACGAAAACTCCTTTGATCTTTTGTAACAGCGCGGTGTTCATTACTAATGCTGTATCCATAACCTCCCGCAGGTTTAAAACCTGCGGGAGGTTTATTGACTCCATTCTTAACCCTTCACAACTAGAAAAGTGAAAGTGGAAATACTCGTTTATCACCCTATCGAGGATTTGATAGCCTGGTGAGGTCGCTCCTTTCTTTCATTCCACTCCCATATTCGTTAGCCCGAATTAGTTTGCAGTGGGAGGTTTAAGCCAGAAATACCCGAAGCCTAAACCGATGAACAAATACAGAGCTACGGTTGTCCAGCCAAGCGCATTCACGACACCATTTAATACCGCCATCAACGAGATGACAAAACCGACGGCGTCCCCTAAAAAGAGGGATATCGAAAATGCCTTCACGGTCGATGCCTCGGTCGTGTTTCTCATCAGCCAGAGAAGAAGTCCCAATAGGATAAACGCAGCTCCGAAAAGCTGGGCCATGAAAGCGCCGCCAGCATCTAAGGTTGCTCCATAAAATGACATCAAGGTTGTTGGCAGCAGGACCTCACCAACACCGAAAACCAGGCAGATCACTGCCTTGATCGACATAAGTGTGCTGAATTTCATAAGATTGCCCTCAGAAATAATGCGGGAATGAAACTGGAAAGATGAGTGAGAATCAAGCGTCAATTCTTTTTTAATAGATATTCCCGGTAATAACACCTCCTTTCCATTTTCTTGAATACGGTTGAGTGACCTCGGACTCCAAAATCCCGCGCCCCGCGATCGCAGCGTAGCGGAGTGGGATTCGGCAAACCATTACTCCTTCTTGAAAATGAAAACGCCATAAGCAATTAGGAAACCAATGTGCAATGCGACTGTTCCCCACCCCATAACGTTGAATAAACCTGCGAGTTGTGCCAGTACCATGAGCACAGAACTTACAAGCCAGTAGGTAAACATACTCACCAGAATTGCTCTATGTAATTCTTGATTGTCGCTTGATCTGCCATACCAAAGTAATACGACAAAGCCAAGCAATGCGGACCCGAACGACCTGGCTAACGAAGTGGCGAATTCATTCGGAGTAACTCCAAATGTGCCGAACATCGTGCCGGGAACAGCAATAAAACCTAACGCGAAGATGAGTTCCACAATTAACGTAATTGTAAAGAGAGTCTTCATCATATCCTCCAGGTCCTTACTCGATACTATGCGGATGGAGACTCGCCATGCTCGGGGGATTTGATAGAGGATTATTGCATGGCAAGAGATCGCAATTAATTTCCTGTGCACCTCCTATATTCAAACGTCCCTAACGGCCTCGAGCTGCGGAGCCCCCGATCTTAGAAGGGACGAATATCCCATGTTCTGCCATGCGCCCATAAAAAAAAGACCTCCTGAGAGGTCGTTATTGAATATCAAAATAACTTCACAAAAACCCCCCTGCGTGCCGCTCGGCCCTTGTAAACTCACGCTCCATTCCCCTCTTTAATAATTCAAGGGTGAAGCTGTGACGATGAGTGTAACTTTTATCGGGTATCTCTTATAGCACAGTATATACGAATATGTGTATTACTTTAAATATTATTAGGGATAAATCACAGTATTCTTTACACCTCGGTCAATACCAAATTCGCCTTTCGAGGTATCAAGGCGTACGCTTCCCCGCCTGCTGGCGATGGAATTACTCGATGCCAGGTATAAATTTAACATAGACTTTGCGGGTGCGGGGACCGTCGAACTCACACAAGAATATGCCCTGCCAGGTCCCGAGCGCAATCTGACCGCCTTCGACGGGGACGACAACGCTGGAGCCCATAATGCTCGCCATGAAGTGGCTGGCGCTGTTACCTTCACGGTGTTTGTAATATGGCTGACGGCTGGGGATGAGCCGCTGTAAATCGGCGATGATGTCATGCATGACCGTTGGATCCGCATTCTCGTTGATCGTCACCCCGGCTGTGGTATGGGGGATGAAGACATAGGCAAGACCATTCCCACGATCTTCCTGATGAAGCAGGTTCTGCACCTGGTGCGTGATCTCGATGAATTCCATCGATTGATTCGAGCGTACGTTAAATGTCTCCATCTCTTCCCTACCCTCCAAGCGATCATCGTTAACACACTTAGATTTCATCCTTACTCTATGCCCGAAAAAGAGTAGATGCAAACGGTCGGGGAAAGTAGACCCCCCCAGCCTGGGTTGTATCCCTTCCGTCCCGCACGTAGAAAGGCTATAATGTCGCGCAGAGT
>JAUWFP010000291.1 GCA_030606845.1 Anaerolineales bacterium
ACGTCCTTCGATAAAATCCGGTTCAACTCCAAATTGAGTGATCACTGGGCCGCGATTGATCTCAACAACTCGCGCGGGCGCACCAAATACTCGCAGCGTTTCCTCGATCAATCGGGCACGTTCACGGTCGAATGTTTCATCTGCCCGGCTTATCGCTCCCGGCTCGAGTATCTCTGCCACCTCGGGCAGTATCCACTGCCGCTGTGGACTAACTTCCACCGCTTCAGTTTGGAGAGATGCTGGCAGATCCATTCCCTGCTGAGGTTGAGCCCCTTCCGGTTGGATCGATGGGGCGATATCCAGGGGTTGCGGAGGTGTGTCTGTCGTTTGCGCACCCGCTTTGGCTTGAGACAACGATGGGATACTCGTGAATTGCTGGAGAACCCAGCTCCAACTCCTTAGCGCGTAATCCACCAATTCGGGAAGCGAAATCCCGATTATGAAAGTGATGGAAACAAGCAGCCATGCCACGATAACAACAATCGCTCCGCCAATACCCAAGCTGCTAACCATAAGAGCGTAGATCGCAGCGCCGATGATCCCTCCGCCGCGTCCTTCTTGAGCGATAGCCTTTCCTATCGGAAATGTCGTCGCCCCAAGCAGCGCATGCATGAGAACCAAGGCGAGCAGGAAAAACAAGGCCACTCCAACAATCTTTTCTGGCTCAAACCCCGGTAAGCGACCACGAAGTTTCCTTAATAGAATCCCTGCTCCACCAAGGATCAGCGCAAGAGGCACGATGAATGTCCCCCAGCCAAAGGTCTGTTGAAGCAAATTTACCCACACGTTTCCGATCAAACCCTGATGTGTGGTGAGCAGACTCAGAATCGTCAAGAAGCCGACTACGAGCAGAAATAGCCCGAGTAGGTTGGTTTTCCGTTCACGTGTGAGGATGCCCTGGAGTGAAAAAACCGCGCCAAGTGAATTACGAAACGATGCTATGAAATTCCCCGAGGTGCGACTTTTCGCCGTTTTTTTACGGCTCTTTGACTTCGAGGTACTCTTTCGTCGACTTCGAGTGGATGTTTTTTTCGCCACTTCCGTCTCCAAGCGTGGCGATTATAGCATAGCGGCCCGCAAATGTTCGCACACCATGCTAAAATCTAACCATGGTGCACTCCGAACCCACGGATCTTCTCAATCGTGTCCACTTCCTTCGCCACCTCACGCCCGAAGAGCGTATTGAGCTTGCAGATGTACTGCCGCGCGAGACGTACGCAGCAGGTGAAACCATCGTAGCACAAGGGGGACCTCCAGATTCCTTATATATCATCCTGGAGGGTGAAGTTGAACTTCTCCATGGCGAGGAAGACGGTGAGCGGGTTTCCCTTGGGTACCTAGTTCCGGGAGACACAATCGGCGCGCTCGAGATGATCTACCGTCAGCCACGCCCGGCTACAGTCCAGTCAATTGAGACCACCGTCGTTCTGCGCTGGGATCGCCTTCTCCTTACACAATTCATGAAGACTCAGCCGGTGGCGCTGAAAGGCTTGCAATTCGTCGCTCAAACCCACAAACTCGCAAAAAAACTTCGCTTTTCCTGGCTCAGAGAAGGCGAGATGATCTACGCTCTTGCCCGCAGACACTCTTTCGTGCTCTTTCAACGGTTGACCGTCCCTGTTCTCATGATCGGCGGCGCTTCCGCACTCATCCTGTGGGCGCTTCTGGGCGACGTTACCCTCCCCCTGTGGGGCGGATTTGGCCTTGGATTAGCTGGAATCCTCTTCGGCATTTGGCAGTGGTTGGATTGGACCAATGACTACTATATCGTGACCGATCGCCGCGCTGTTTGGCTAGAGAAGGTGATTGGCATCTACGACAGCCGCCGCGAGGCGCCGCTGCATACAATCCTCTCCATCAGCGTCGAAACTGACGTCACGGGGCGCATGATGGGATTCGGGGACGTCGTGATTCGTACTTATACCGGCAAAGTCGTATTCCAAAGTGTCGGCGAAGCCCAAACGATTGCTGCCTTGATCGGCGCGAACTGGCAGCGTCAGCGCGCAAAACAGGACCAAACTGACCGCGTGTCGCTGGTTGAAGCACTGGATCAGCGCCTGCAGGATGAAGAGCCGCATATCCTTGAAGAGAGCCTTACATCGGTGCCAGATGAAATCGAATCCCCAGCAATTCGAGGGGTGGGACGTTGGGGGTTTAAGGTTCGATTTGAAGATGAGGGCACAATTACCTACCGAAAACACTGGGCCCAATTGCTGCGTGAGATCAGTATTCCCTCATTATTATTTATTGTTGTAATCGGGTTTGTCGGCGCGCGTCTTGGTGGCTTGGTATCCTTTCCCTCTCCCAATATCTTCCTGCCCATAAGCATCGCTGCGATTGTGGCGCTTTGTGTTTGGTGGATATACCGATACGCAGATTGGGCGAATGACATCTACCAAATCACCGCTCAGCATATCATCGATATTAATAAAAAGCCTCTCGCCCGGGAGGAGCGCAAAGTGGCTCCAATTGAGAACATCCTTGGTACGGAGGTCGATCGCAAAGGCATATTTGGCATCCTGTTTAACTTTGGCGACGTGGTTGCGAATGTTGGCATAGCCCAGTTTGTCTTCCGGGGGGTTTACGACCCAGTCACAGTCCAACAGGACATCGTCCACGCGCAGGAAGCACTGATGCTTCGTAAAGCAGAGCAAGAGAGGTTCAAGCGACAGAGCGAAATGGTAGAATTGTTTGATATTTATCACGACAAATACACCCAAGGAGACTCCGAAGACGAAGACGGAGATTCACAGCACTATGGCAATTCGCGAGATCGTTACCCCACCTAACCCGACCCTGCGCCAACGCGCTCAGAAGGTCCGCCGAATAACACCCGAGATTACACAACTCATCGACGATTTAGTTGAGACGATGCGAGTCGCTCCTGGCGTCGGCCTTGCCGCACCTCAGATAGACGTTGGTTTGCGGGTGATTGTCGTCGAGTATGCTGAAGGCAGCGAAGATGACGACGCGCCGGAAAAACCTCCGAAACTCTATGCGGTAATCAATCCCGAGATCACGCGCACATCAAAGGATACGGTTCTTGGAAACGAAGCCTGCCTATCTCTACCGGGGTATTTTGGCGAAGTAGAGCGGTACGAGCGAGTCACCGTTAAGGGTTTGAACCGACACGGCCAGGATTTTAAACTTAAAGCCAGCGGGTGGCTGGCGCTTATCTTCCAACACGAGATCGACCACATAGAAGGCATCCTCTACATCGACCGCGCTACTCAAGTTTGGCGGATTGAAGAACAAGAGGATGAAGAGATT
>JAUWFP010000205.1 GCA_030606845.1 Anaerolineales bacterium
CCAGGATGGCGAACGAGGAATCCAAATTCCTTCGACTCGACGCCGCCCTGTGCATCCTCATTGAAAACGTCAGGTTGGTCCCACGAGTATTTGTGATATCCAGTGTTGATAATCAGAATATCCCCCTCTTTGACCGTTGCCCGCTCAGTGATCATCTCGGGGGTGTACAGACTGTAGTCGGAGACCGCATCCGAAATATCGACCACGACTCCCGGACCACAAAGATCGCTCAAACCAACATCGGCGATGGCTCTACCCGCGGAATGGAAGGCTCGCTCACCAACCAAATGCGTGCCTACGGTATTGCTCCAATTGAGGATCTGACCATTCGCACCCTGCCCTCCCCCATAGGCGCCAGTCACTCGTTTGAAAAAATGAACCTCCAGCGATTTTTCCCCGGGCCAAGGAGGCGTAAAGATGCTGCAATCCTGGGTCAAGTCATAAAGTTTGGCGTCAGTCATGGTTTTGATAAAACGATCTCGATCCATTCAAGCCTCACTTTCAAGTATTCATGAGAGCGAATATTCTCTCTTGGCTTTTAAATCTTGTACTCTTCTGCAAACGCTACCAGCGCCTGCTCGAACATCTCCATAGGTGGGCGCACCAGGCCGGCTCCAACCTGCCCTACGCCTGCGTCTTTGTGGGCGATACCCGTATTCACACGAGGAGTAATGCCTTTCTCGACGATCTTTCGGATGTCGATCCCGGTCGGTGTCCCCCGGAAATCGAGAGGGGGCATCGTGAAGTATTTGTGCTCGGTGAAGCAGATTTCATACATTTCCAGTGTGGCGTTTATCGCATCTCTTGGCGTACCGCTAACGAAGGTGACGATGGCTGGAGCGCTGGCCATGGCAAAACCACCAATACCTGCCGTTTCGGTGATGGTGCTATCGCCAATATCCCCGCTTGCGTCCTCTTCCGTGAAGCCCGGGAAGTACAGCCCTTTCGGCACAGCAACCGGAGCGGTAAACCAACGGTCACCTAATCCGCTGATCCGGATCCCGAAGTCCGTGCCATTGCGAGCCATGACGCTCACGATGGTGCTTCCTTTGATCCCGTGAGCCGCATCGACCATGGCTTTACAGGCGGCCATGACGGGGTTGAGCACGCTCAAAGCATTATCACCCAAATTTTGTATGATTTGCGCGGCAACTTCTGAGTCTTTGGTCACCCTAACGATAAATGGGGCGAGGATCTTCGTGAAAAGCACCGAACCGGCCTTGTTCCGGTTGTGGCCTTCGTCACCCATGTGCAGCGCTTCGGCCAGAAGCGCCCGGATGTCGATCCCCTCGCTGGCCTGGATGGCATCATTCAAGACCGGAGCCATCACATCCTCCATCCAGCGTAAGCGCTCTAATACATCTTCGCTGTAGGCACCATAACGCAGCACTTTGCCATAGCCCTCATTCAGGTTAGAAAAGGACTTGTTCCCATGGACCGTGTCCTCAAGAATATAAACCGACATAGAAGAGCAAATGACGCCGGCCATCGGTCCCACAGCCTGGTGATGATGGCAGGGTTCAAGCGCGATTTTGCCAGACTCAACCAGAGCCTGGGCGCTCTTTTCGTCTTTGGCCTTGCCTTCAAAGATCAAGGCCCCGGTAATGGCGCCGCGCATGGGTCCTGACGCCCTTTCCCAGGTGATGGGAGGTCCGGCGTGCAGCAACAAATCCTCCCGCATGTCCGGGATCACTTCCAGCGCTTTCCCCAAACCCACGACAAGTGGACGGGACTCCATCATGCGTTCACACGCTTCTGAATTAGCCTTATCAATATCCATGGGTCCTCCCCTGCTCGATGACGCTGGCCTGCTCTTGCTAGGCGGTCATCAAACAATGATGGTCTACTTAAGTATCACCCTCTGCCCCCGACTGTCGAAAACGTTTCCCGATCTCAAAGCGAGATCGAGCCTCTTTGAGGCTCTCTTTATAAAGTTCGAGGTTGCGATCCTCCAGGTGATCGAAATTTTGTGGGTGTCTGCTGCCCCAGGTGATGTAGCGCAGGGGATCGGGATCAAGGCGAGCGGCGATGATTTCTTCGGTGCCGCGTGCCTGCGCCAATCGCCAGGCTATCGGGTTGACGATCATACTGTGACCAAACCCGTAGTTATCCTTCGCATCCCGTCCGACCAGGTTGCTGGCAATGACATAAACATGGTTGTCGTAGGCTCGCGCGGAATTTGTCATGAGCCAAATATCGAAACTGCGCTGCAGTGCGGATACACGGATGATCATCTCGGCGCCCTTCACTGCCAGTATTCGCGACAGCTCCGGGAAATCCCCGTCGTAGCAAATGATCATGCCCAGGGTACCCAGCTCGGTTTCATATACATCCGCGCGATCACCCACGAGCGCCCATCCACCATGATCACGTCGCTCCCAGGGCGCGGGGTGGGTCTTATCGTAGATGCCTATAATCTTTCCATCCGGACCTATCAAGATCGACGAATTGTAGACATCTCCGCGTTCGGGTCCACGACGGTAGGATGGCCAGACAACATAGACGCCAAGATCATCGGCAGCTTCTTGAATACCCTGGGTGATCAATCCCGGAGCTTCATCGACCAAGTCCCATAAGCCCTCGGCATCCAGGCCGGTCTCATAGCCGGTCGTCACCGTCTCTGGAAAAACGACAAGCTCGGCTTCATTTTCGCTCACAGCCTTCTTTAACCAGCTAACACCCTTCGACACGTTGGCTTGCACGTCATTGGGAGTAATGGCGATCTGAACGCAGGCGGCAATAAATTCCTTCATTCCTGGTCTCCGATCATAGCCCTTTCATCCTCTCAAGAATGGACATCAACTCCTGGTTCCCCCCCGCTGGCGGACGCCAATCCACATGGATCACAGAAGCATCTTGAGCCAACAGGCTTTCGGCAAACGATTCCACACCCACATTAATTGCCGACAGCGGATCCTTCAAAACGCTCAAATCTACGGGCGTGAGCTCATGGATGTCGGGTTCCGGCGAGAGGGCTTGAATCAAGCGACCCACATACCGAGCCGCGACTTCGTTGCTGGTCCATACTTTGGCGCCCGCTGCTTCGAGCTGTGAAATCTGCGCATCCAGACCTTGCGGGTCTTCATCCGTTCCGACGACGACCGCTACCACCTCCAGATGGCGAACCGCCTTGCTCGCTGTCTTAAGTGCGCTCTGGATCGCAGGCGCCAGCTCGCTGGCAGGGTCTGGGTGTGCGCCGTGGCCCAAGACCACGTCAAGCAGGAGCACAGCCACTTCAGGGTCGGAAGCTTCCTGCTCCAGTCTGCGGATACGCAGATCGTTGTCCATCATCGGGTGCAAGCGTCCAACCGTGAACTCATCCTCACCCAGATCGACGATGGTGTGCTCCTGACTGACTAACGCGTCGGGTAAGCGGAATTCTTCCTTTAGCGGGACATTGGAAAAAACACCAGGGATGTACGCTTGTAGGATCAGTAGAGTTTCATACGCTAATGTACCTCCCGAGAAGAGGCCGCGGAGGTAGCGCTGGGTTGATGCAAAAGCGCTGGCATCCACTTCTTTTGAGGGGGCAGCTTCGGAAGAGGCGGAGGCCAATTTAATAGCCATTTCCGCAGTCTCATCGAAGGAAGTTGCAAAGAACACGTTTTCCACCCGTCGGCTAGGGCTTGCAAAGCCGATGAAATCTACGACCACGAGTTTGCCCGATAGCCGCGCAGCTTGCAAAAGTTTTTCGGCCACAGCCACAGATGGGGGTTTGGAAATTAAGACGATGACTTTTGTATCGGGGTCACGCCGAAGGAGGTCGAGCCCTTGAAATGCCGTGATCGCCTCCACCGCATCGGAGAGGTCTCGTCCACCTGTCCCTATGGCGTGGGTGATACCGCTTCCCAGCTGGTGGATGCGTACACTCACCGCCTGTAGGCCTGTCCCTGAGGCGGCGACCAACCCAATGGGTCCTCGACGCACCTGGTTTGCAAATCCCAGCCCGATGCCATTCACAATTGCTGTGCCGCAATCGGGGCCCATCACCATTAAACCCTTCTCTCGTGCTTCTTGCTTGATCGCAATCTCATCCTCGAGGGTGACATTATCACTGTAAAGGAAAACATTTTTCTCCAGGTTAAGTACCGTTCGGGTGACGTCGGCGGCGTAGCGACCCGGCACAGAGATGAGCGCCCAGCGCGCGTCCGGAGCCATCTCTGCTGCAGTTTCGATGCTCTTTGGCCGATATTCATGATCTGCATCTTGGCGTCGGCGGGTAAGCAGCTCATCCACCTGGCGAAGTGCGGCCAGCGCAACCTCCTCGCTTGGAGCTTGCACGACAATTAGCAAATCCTCCGGCCCGGCAGCTTCACCCTCGGGCGACAACATGTCGTTTTGACTGAGAATATTCTTATTCGCCTCTGTCCCCATCACCACACCAGCATCAATGACGTCGGGGAGAGCGGCGAGCTCTCGCTGCAGCTGCATGAGGATGACCGAGTCGTAATATGCACCGGATCGAATCTCTACTTTAGATATCATCATAACAACACCACAATCCTTGAAAATTCCACGTCGAGATGGATGATCCCACCAGAGGATCCGCTGCACATTAGCAGTATTATTCTAAATCGCCCCTCGCTCCTGAAATTGTACAACCTGCTCAACAGAGTAACCTAACATCTCC
>JAUWFP010000206.1 GCA_030606845.1 Anaerolineales bacterium
CGACCACATCTCCATCCTGCATGGCAAAGGCGATGCCTGAAAGTCGGGTCATGGGAATAGCTATCGCTGTATAGCCCGCTGGAATTGCCAGGGCAGCGTTTGATCCTCCCGCGAGTAGATCGCCGGAGGTCTCTGTAAGCATTGCCTCAGTGAGCGGAACTCCCCGGGCGATATCCTGTCGGGCGATGCGATCGACGATCCGCGAGCGGATTTCATCTTCATCCTGGCCGCTGATCATCGTTTCGACGACCAAGTTCGCATTCATGCGAGACATGATTACGCCATCTTCAGGGATCTTCGCTCCACGCGAGATATCCTGAGCAGCAATAGCCACGAAGACAACATCGACTGGCTGCGGTGTGGCCTCACCTTCCGGATCTGTACCGTCTCTCCCAATGAACAAATAAGCGGCTGCAGCGCCTAGGAGAAGGATTATCGCAAGCAGTATGAAGATGCGGGAACGTCGCATGGGACCTCCTTAACTACACCGATGAACTTATTCTCGTGGGTAATCCACGAGTCGCGAGTATCATACGCTGATGGAAATAAAAGTCAAGTTGTGCATACTCTAACACAAGTGGGACAGAATATTCGCTTACATTTCCCTTACACAAGGAGCCCTATTCAGGATAGGGCTCCTGGGTGATCCGTGTTTTTTAGGAAACTCTTCCCCCACTCATTCTCACCATATTCTTCAATTATATGGCGTTAACGATGCCGCTAAACACGTTTCCGATGGCAGGGCCGAGCAACGCAAGAATGACAATCACAACAACAGCCACTAGAACAAGAATTAAGGCGTACTCGACGAGGCCCTGTCCTTTCTCTTTTGGGGCAAATAACATAGCAGTTTCCTCCTTTCTGTTAATATTTCGCCTGTTTTCTGTTACAGGCTAGTTATCATTATATTCATGCGGAACAGAAGATTCAATAGGACCAATATCCGAGGGAAGAGAGGACTATTCGTTTATCAATAAGGTATGGGTGTGTACAAAGGCAAGGCTTCTCTTACACCCGATCCTCTGTAGATAATCGCACGACGATCCTGGCACCCTCACCAGGTTTGCTATCAATTTCCACCATCCCACCGAGGAGTTCGATCTGGTTGCGGAGTACATTGAGCGATCGTGATTCGTACTCCTCAGTCTCGATAATTTCAGGGTCAAAGCCTACACCATTATCCTCAATAGAAGCCCTCGCGTTCACCTCGTCAAGATCGATCGTGATCTTTACCTGTGTAGCCTGCGCATGGTCGCGTACATTTGCCAGCAATGTCTGGATTGCACGAAAAATCACAACCTCGTGATGAGATTCTAAACGACGCTCTATGCCCGTGTTCAGTACAACGACATCCAAGCCCGTTTTTTCTTTGAAAGCTTCAGCATAACGTTTAACGGTTGGCACCAACCCGAGATCATCTAACATCATTGGACGCAGTTCGAAAATAAAATCGCGAATTTTTACAAAACTTGAATTTGCAGCTTCCTTGAGATTCTCAAGCTCTTCGCGAGCCAATTCGATATCCGTGTCAAATAACCTGGCTGCTATTTCAGTTTGTAGAATAAAATTCGTCAGAACCTGAGCAGGGCCATCATGCATTTGCCGCGAAATCTTACGTCGTTCGTCCTCCTGGGCTTGAATGATTTGCCCAAATACGGTTTCCGCCCCCCCCAATGTACCTTCCTCATCTTCTACGCCAATATCAGGTTTCTCCCCGAGGATTTTCAGCGTGCGCGTCACGTACTCTGAGAATGTTTGAAGATGCTCCTCATCGCTCTGCAGCTTCTCAAGCTGTCCGCGCATCGTGTAAAGGCGCTGTTGAGCATCAAGTGCGTCGTCATAGACCGTGCGGATATCCTCCCGAGGAACAGTGTCAAAGTGAGCCTGCAGCTGATGGATGCGGCTTGTGATGTCAGCGTTGCGTTTCGCTAACTTTTCAACCTCACCGTGGCTTTGCTCAACAAGGAGACTAATTTCCTTAATCCCCCGCTGTGCCTTTTCAAGGTGAGCGTGGGACTCCTCAAGGAAAGCTTCGAGGGGACTGAGTTCTACAGCACCTTCATTCTCGGTCATAACTGCTCCGGATTATTTCCTCGTGTCCTGTAACCGTACCCATCCGTGCCTGAGAGCATAAACTGCAGCCTGGGTTCGGTCTTCGACGTCTAACTTATGAAGTATAGCTGTCATATGGTTCTTTACTGTTTGATGGCTGATTCCCAATTTGGCTGCGATTTCTTTATTGCTCATGCCTCGCGTGACATATTGCAGAATCTCCATCTCGCGGGGTGAGAGCGGTGTGAAGGCTTCAATATCACCATCAAGATGTGGTCGCCGTACCGCTTCAACTCCACGAGAAAGCCAATCCTCAAGGCCCTCTGCATCAAACACCTGGTCACCCACAATATAGAAACCACGGGCGACTTGCCGGACAATATCGACTAATTTCCCCGCCTCAACATCCTTCGAACAATATGCGGAGGCGCCCGCACTGAAAGCATGCAGTACTTGCTCAACATCGTCGTATGCAGTCAGAAGCACGATGGATGTATCCAGTCGCTCAGCTTTTATCTGCCGCGTGACCTGCATACCATTCATGTTGGGCATATTAATGTCGATCAATGCCACACGGGGACGCAATTCGCGCACCAATTGCAATGCTTGATCGCCACTTGTCCCTTCCGCCAGGACGTTCAAGTCCTCCTCGGCATCAATGACGCTCCGGACCCCCTCACGGAAAAGCGGATGATCATCGACAATGATGATACTGAATTTTTCCATAATATCGCCACCTTTTAATATTTGACCGCGGGGAGTATAGCATACTCAGATGATGCCGGGCAAATTTGTCAATGCCATCGGTAAACAGCCATGTTTTCCCCGCCCGCTTGAGGTGAGAACTCCGAGTCTGTCGAGTAAATCAACTCGCGGTCACTGACTAAACGCGGATACCATCCCGGGAAAGTCATTAAGTAGTCGGCGTAATTTTGATCAAGGAAGAAGTCGAGATCAACTTCACTGCGAATGATGGGTATCACCTCTGGCGTCACCAAGCCGGCAAGGTCGATGATCACTCGATTCCCGAAGTAACCGAGGGCGCCAATATCGTGAGCTGCGATGGACGAATCTGATTCCGTATTCTCCGCTATCCAACGGGAAGCTTTTACCATCTCTGTTTCAATGATGGCGACATCCAGAGCATACGCCTGAGAACCCTGCCACCAAAATATTGCCACTACTGCTCCGAGCGAAAAGATCCAAACTCGATGGATCAAACGTTTTACCCTCGATAGCCCGATCTCTGCATACCAAATCCGGATTCCCTCGAAACCGACAACCAATAGAATCGGTATGGTTGGGATGGCGTAGCGGCCGTGCTGGTAGGTTACGGGGAGTCGGAAAGCATAAGCACCTATATAGGCGCCTGCCCAGATGATCGGTGCGAGCCGCTCCCATAAACGGGATTTAATCGCCTGAATACTAAAGAACAGAATGCCCGGCAGCAGAATGATTAAAGCCCCGGCGGCGATAGCAACAAGCTGTTCGAAGTAACGATAGAGGAAAGGCGACTGCCGAAGTACGATGTACTCCACTTGCTTGGCGTAGAAGGTACTTGGCCAAACTGAGCCTGCCACAGACCAATTCATGGTTAAGTAGATCAGAAACGGTCCAGCTATACCAACGATGACTCGCAGCAGTGCGGCACCAATTTGCCGTAGATCCCCTCGATACATGATGAAAATAATCCAGGCTACCGGCAAAAGAAGAGTCAACGCATCCGGACGAATCCAGATGCCAACGCCAATCAACACCCCCACGCTAAAGAAGTTGAGTGCTTCCTGAGCCAACATCCAGAAAAATAGAACGGAGAGAAATGCAAGAAGAATGGTCTCCATTCCAGACAAGGCTGCCCAAACAAGATGCCACTCTAAAAGAAGCAGTGCTGCCAATCCAATTCCCCATACACCGAGGGCCCGATCCCTGGTTCTAACCCAGTCAACAGCTAACCAAGCGGTTGCAATCAATGCAGTCACGCCAATCCCATACGTCCACCACTTATATGGGATCTTAAATAAATATCCGAGAGCAATTAAGGCGCTCCACAATGGAGCCGTCGAACCAGCGCTTGCTTGACCCGGAATGAACGACCACTCCCCTATTTCCCCGAGGTTACGAGCGTATGTTTGATGGATCCAAGCGTCGTCTAGAGGGAAGCCAAGAGAATATTTTTGCGCGCAGATGATAAGGTATGCTCCGGCGGAGAGAGCCCCGACTGCAATGACACCAAGTAAAAATAACCTTCGATGGGCGAGACCCTTCACGCTGTCACCTATCATTCCGTTCATTGGACTTCGAAAATCAGCACTGGCTTGTTATTGTGATCTAACAATGTCGCCCGCTCCTCCAACCAGGGCACCTTTGTCTGACCCAGGTAAAGATCAGCGAGCCCTTCTGGGTGATTTACATCAAGCACCACCCACTCGACTGCGAAACGATCGACTACCTTGTGTAATTCAGCTTCCCCACCATTCGGTATCACAACCGATCCCCGCTGAGATGAAAGATAAAAACCCGGCGGGTTATTGATGGCGACGATGCTGTCGTCGGAATTAAAGTTACTCAATGTTGC
>JAUWFP010000050.1 GCA_030606845.1 Anaerolineales bacterium
GAATCCACAGCGGTGTAGGCGCACTGCCACACCTGTCGCCAGGTCACCCCCACCCCGAATAATGATGAGTGGTCTTTCAATTTCCACGCTTATTGAATCTTTCCCATGCCGCGCAGGACTCGCTCAGGCGTCAGCGGAAACGAATCGAACCAGGTGCCAAGCGCATCGTGAACCGCGGCGATGACGGCGGGCGCCAACGGGATATAGGGCATCTCAGCCATCCCTCGCGCCCCCCAGGGGCCAATAGGGTCGGGATATTCAAGGATCAGCGATTCGACGTTGTCTGGGATGTCCAACACAGTGGGAATGAGATAGGTCGAGAGCTGACCGGTCTGGACGTAGCCACCCTCCTGTTGAAAATCCTCCAGAACTGCGTAGCCAATCGCCTGAACGACTGCCCCTTCGATCTGTCCTTCAACCAACTGTGGGTTGATCGCCTGCCCTACATCATTGGCAGAAATAACATCCAGGACGCGTATTGCGCCGGTCTCCGTGTCCACCTCAACTGAGACAACCTGAGCGACATAACCGTACGCAAAATTTGGTTCCGACTTACCCGTTTTCGGGTCAAGAGGTGTAGTCGCTGGTGGACGGTACTGATAAAAAGCGATGGCCGGTCGTTCCCCATCTTTCCACTTTACCAGCGCTTCTTCAGCCGCACCTCGGATCGCATTTCCGCTCATGAAAGTCAAACGTGAGGCTGATGCGGATCCCGAATCCGCGGTTTGCGCCGTATCAGAGACGATCAAGTGGACCTTCTCAATCGGGACTCCAACCGCCTCAGCGGTCATCTGCGCCATCGCCGTATGCGTCCCTTGCCCGACTTCCGCACCTGCGTGATGCAGAACGACTTCCTCAATCTCGGACACGCCGTGTAATTCGATCTCCGCTGAACACTGCTCCGGCGCACCGAACGAGAAGCCAACGTTCTTGAAGCCACAGGCGAAACCCACACCATGCCGGAGGTGCGCTTCCTGTGTGTCATCAGGAGTTTTTGGCTCAGGTCTGCTCCAACCACGCCCTGTGTGTTTCCAACCGGCTCTTTCTGCAGCCTTTTCGACGACTTTGTCGATGCTTACGCCCTTCGGTAGAGGTGTATCCACGGAGAGAAGAGAACCTTCTTTCAGCAGGTTCCGAACCCTGATCTCCACCGGATCAATCCCGAGCGATTCTGCCAGCTTGTTCATCTGCCCCTCGGCAGCAAATGCCCCCTGTGGTCCTCCAAAACCTCGGAAGGCGCCGCCAGGAATGTGATTTGTATACACAGAATATGCATCTACCTTCACGTTCGGAATCTCATAAGGGCCCGTGCACATCATGGTGGCATTCCCGAGAACCTTGGTAGAGGTATATGCGTATGCACCACCGTCCTGGATCACATCAACCTCAGCAGCTGTGAGAATACCTTCTTTCGTGGCACCCCATTTCGTCCTCAAGATGAAAGGATGCCGCTTGTGATGACCGATAATTGATTCCTCCCGGGACCAAATGATCTTGACCGGTCTATCGATACCCTGCTGGTGTAAACGATAGACGGCGAGAGCCAGGGCGATCTGGATCGACATATCCTCCCGCCCACCGAACGCCCCTCCAATCGCCGGGTAGATCACTCGGATCTGATCCCGCGGCAGCCCCAATGCGTGGGCAACTTGTTCCTGGTCTTCATGCGTCCATTGTCCGGCGGCTTCGATCGTCACCCGCCCTTCTTCATCTATATAACTTATTCCCGCTTCTGGCTGAAGATACGCATGCTCTTGAGAGGGTGTATGGTATTCCCCTTCGATAATCACATCCGCTGCCCCAAAACCCGCCTCTATATCCCCCTTCCGAATCTGGTAATGGCAAAAGACATTGCTGCCATTGTCGGGGTGGATGAGGGGGCTTGATTCACGCATCGCTTCCAGTGGCTCCAGAAGCACTGGCAAGTCATCGTACTCCACCACGATGCGTTTGACCGCCTCCTCGGCGACCGCTTCTGTGTCGGCAATAACCAGCGCGACCTGGTCGCCAATAAAACGGACCCGGTCGGTATAGGGCTTGGATGACCCCGGACCACACAGTACAGGCTGATCGGGCATGATGAGGCCATACTCGTTTACAGGCACGTCCTTGGCGGTGAAGACCGCCACGACACCAGGGATGGATTTAGCAGAGGTACTATCGATCTTTGTTACGCGTGCGTGAGGTCGACCCGCAAACAGAATCTTCATATGTGCCTGGTTGGGTCGGTTGATATCCCCCGGGTAAAGGACCTTTCCAGTGACTTTACCTACAGCGTCGACGCGCTGGATCGATTTCCCAATCACAGACATTCAGGGCTCCAAGCGATTGTTTTTTCGAGTAACACTAGACCCTCTAACCGGATGACCTGCGGTGACTTACGATCGCTGTCGCTCCAATTCAAGGTCGAATATGCGTCGCAAAACCGCGATGCTAATGGCGTAGGTTGGGTCCATGCCGAAATAGGACAGCGAGCCAGCCCCCAGGTTCTTCCCTCGGGTCAGTGGGGTATCGGATGCATAGTGGAGGACGCCCAGGTCAAATGGCAGACCATATAGGTTGACGATCTCATTTATTGGATATCGTTTTGGACGGAAGAGTTCATATACAGCTGATAAATAAGGGCTTGCCTCCATCTCGATGTCTGTATAACCCTCTCGATAGAATACATCCATGTAGCGCGGCGTTTGCAGGAACGTACCCAGCACACTTACGGCTTTCTGATTGTCGAGAACTGTGCCATAAACCAGATCATCACGAAGATCGGCAGCGCTGAAGGAATTCTCGAAGAGATATGTGTTGCGTGAATGCTCGTCATGAATTACTGCCGGGATCATCACATCGCCAATGACGCCGTTCAGAGTCGCCGCCTTGCCCATGACATAAACCCCGCGCAATTCTCCAAAGCGTGTAGCAGCATTCGAGAGGATCAGGTAAGCCGCCATCCCCAGTGGATAGTCGATATTCATAACAATCGCGTCAGAGTCTTTAAGCCGATCGAGATCCTCACGCTGGAGCCGAGGGTCGATCCAATCGGGGCGAATATGCTTAAGTTCGATAATCTGAGCCTCTACATCGAAAGCATGTTCGTTATGAACGCGTATGATTCCAGAATCTCTTTCGGCTTTTGAGCGTTGACTGAGTGCATCTTTACCATGGTCCGACCGCACGTACTTCTTAAGCGTGTAGTAAAGGAAATTTTCCCGGCTGGAGGGGATCTGCCTGGATTTGATCTCCTCCCACTCTTCCAGGAGGTCATGGCACTCCGGCTGCTGCAGATAACGGACAAGCTCTTCTTCATGGCGGAGGGCATAACCGCTGATTAAGTTGACGATGCTGTGGGCGTTGCTGGAAACGAAATAAACCGGTCGCTGCAGGATGGAAGGGATGGCATCCTCGACACATTCCCACCAGATTTGGGTCGCCTGGCGGTAATCATTCAAAGAACCTGCTAAGAGACGGATATTTAATCGTTTCTCTTTCGAGGCAATTGCGCTGAGCTCCGACCAGAACGACTCGCCCCAGGTCTCGCGCAATCTCCTCAAATCGTCGGTTTTGATCGCCAAAGCGGCAGCCAGAACTGCAAGCCCCTCATCCGTATCGATCGGGTCGTCTAGAAACGATCTTACCTGTTCACCCTGCAATAGATGATGAAATTTATTCCACTCGATTTGGTAGGCTGTTAATAGCGGAACCATATCGTCGATATCTGAGCGGCTTGCGATGTAGCAGGCAAGTGTATCTTTCCCATCGAAGAAACTCCTCCGACGGCGAGCCTGCGCCACAGCCGGCTGCCACTTCTCAACATTTCCGAATCCCTTCTGTTCGAAAACAGCCTGGCTTTGGCCAAGCACAACCCGCTCCACATCCACGATGCAAGGGGGGAGGCGAAGAGAACTATAAATTAGCGCCGACGTATCCAGAACTTCAGAACGCGCATCCGGATGAAGAGATGACCCCATGTTCGTGTGAACTTCCTCAAGCGAACGCACTCGTACATCCATTGTGGAACGTAATAGCGAGTAATAAGTGCGCATATAAAGCTCAATTTCCTCAGAGCCTGTTCTTGGTACGGTTCTATCCATCGATATACCTCAATATCTTCGTTTCCTTTTCTCATCGCGCTCCCTGCGCTTCTTACGTTTTTCAGCCCTCCGGTCGATCGAGACATCTGTTTCGCCTGGCCGAATAGGAAAGACCATCGCGTAGATAACGCTAAGAACAGTGTAGCTTAGGAGTGTGAACAGGAAACCCACGATAATCTTTATCAGCAAACCGCCTCCCAGAAAGGGAGCGAATTTGGGATAAATGGCAGCTGGGGGTAAGTACATCCAACCGTTCTCGGCGTTGGCGCGCAGAAACCAATCAGCGAAGAAATAACCAGCTGTGGCGAAGAGCGCAATCAGGATTAATCCCACCCCTCTCCACTTGGGATCTAAACGTTCCTGTTTTTCCCGGTCCTTATCGAGAGATCTAAAGCGGTAGGAATCTCGTCCCATGGCAGCTTCCTCCTCCTCGGCTCGCTAAGAGCGGAGGACTCTTACGATCTAATCCCGTCCGAGAACATCGATAATAAATATACTCCGAACGATAATTGAATGGATTCATTACGACCCAGAACCCTGATGCATCTGCTCGGCAGCGCGCTCGAAGGCAGTGATGATCTTATAGTAACCAGTGCAGCGGCACAGGTTACCTGTAATCGCCTGCTGGATCGAAAAAATATCAGGCTCGGGTTGTTCTTCGAATAGTTTAGCCCCCGCCATCAAGAACCCCGGCGTGCAATATCCGCATTGCACTGCGCCTTCATCAATAAAAGCTTGCTGCAGCGGATGGAGCTTGTCATCCTGGCTAAGCCCTTCGATGGTAACAATCTCCGCCCCATGCGCCCGTGGTGCGGGCACCATACAAGCCATCACCGCTACACCGTCGAGATAAACTGTGCAAGCACCGCATTCACCTTCCGCACAACCTTCCTTTGTACCGGTTAACCCCCCTTCCTCGCGCAAGAGACGCAGAAGAGTTTTATTAAACCCGCTCTTGAAGCTATGCGGTTTCCCATTGATGGTCGTCTCAATCGCCACGTCTTGATGATGCTCCACGGAGTCAGATAGGGGTTGAATCGGTCGAAACCCTGACCTTCCCCGCAACATCACTGGTTTCTCGGGGAAATCCTTTTGCTCGTTGTCCTTATTGATCTCCCGCAGCGCCCGGAGCGTGCAGACTCGCACCATCTCCTGGCGGTAGACTGCGCTTCCCCGTAAATCGTCGATAGGGCGAGCTGCAAGCCCGGCGAGCTCGGCAGCCTTTTCGATAACATCAGGCTGGAGTTCCTTTCCTGTCAGGTAGGTTTCTGCCTCTGTCGCATGGATAATCGTCGGCGCCACTGAGCCAAGCGTGATTGCCGAGTGTTCAATTCGCCCTTCCGTAATCAATATCACTACAGCTGCGTTTACGACCGAAATCGCTTGCGCTCTACGCAACCCGAGTTTAATAAACGTGCTTCGAGCATTTTCTGCAAGGGCCGGGAAAGCGATGTCGCTCATCAGCTCCCCGTCCCTCATCACTGTTTTTCGGACGCCAGTGTAGAAATCCTCAATCGGTATGGTGCGTTCCCCATCCACAGAGAGCAAAGTGAGCTTTGCTCCCAGCGCCATGAGCGGCGGGATGGCATCGTTGGCCGGCGAGGCGGTGATGATGTTCCCGGCGACCGTTCCGCGGTTGCGGATTTGGGGTGCGCCCACCTGCCAGCAGGCCCGCGCCAGCGCGAATGCCCTCTGTCGAATGAGCTCTGATCCGGCGCAATGGTTGTGTGTCACCAAAGGACCGAGGTGAACCCAACCGTCATCATCAAGCGTAATCATGTCCTGACCCGGAATGCGTGAAATATCGATTAATAGTTCCACACCCGGTCGTTGTCCGCGTTCCAATTCAAGGATCAGATCGGTTGCCCCGGCGACGATTCGAGCTCCCTTATCGTGTGCCCCTAGCAGCTCCACGGCTTCCTGTAAAGTCGCAGGTGTGTAATAACGCGTCCACATATTCCGTCTCTACTTGCCCTTTCCTTTGCGAGAGCGTTTTGGGGAATGTGCCATTCTTTCACCAGTTCCACCGTGGCGCAACATAATAATCTGTGCCAGAACGGACACTGCTATCTCCTCCGGTGTTTCAGCGTTTAATTCCAGTCCTATTGGCGACGTCACGCGGGCGATTTTATCCTCCGTTACACCTAGCTCGCGCAAAGCTTTCACAGTCGTCTCCCAGCGACGCCGCGATCCTATTACACCGATGTACGCCGCGGAGGTCTCCAACAGCGTCGGTAGACCCTCAACATCCACATCGACGCCGCGTGTGGTCAAGACCAGGTAGGTACTCTCGTGGATGTCCACATGCTCTGGTAATTCCTTTAGAGAGCAGGAGAAATACTCATCGGCATCCGGGTGGTGCTCCGGAGTGGCAAAATCCTCCCGATCATCGGCGACAACCACACGAAACCCTAGCCACTTGGCAAGGTGTACGATGGCTTTCCCGACATGACCTCCACCGGCTACAACAAGGGTTTCATTGGCTTTGATCGGTTCAATAAACACTTCTGCCTCGCCTCCACAAATGCCCACATCGCCTTTTTCAGGGTCGCGGAAGGCATACACAATTGTCCGTGTTTCGCCATCCTGTAGTGACTCTAGCGCTTCAGCGACCACGCGGCTTTCCATCTCACCGCCACCGATCGTTCCATCAATGCGACCATCGGGGAAAACAATCATCTTGCTGCCGGCTCGTCGCGGCACTGCACCCTGGGTTCGAATCACCGTCGCCAGTGCCGCTGCTCCGCCTTTGCACTCAAGCTCTGCCAGCGTCTGATAGATACCCACTAACCCTCCAAAAGCGCCAGAATTACTGGAACCAATTGCTTTTTGCGAGAGACCATACCGCGAGCTTCGTACGTTTCATCTGGCAGACGCTTATATGGCAGCTCATAAAGAAGCGCTGGAGCTCTGCGGATTACGATCCGGCTCGAACCGTCTACGATATCGGTCACCATTAGAAGTGCGAAGCTCAAACCGCGTCCTTCGATGAGCTTGTCCAGCGCGTCATTGAGCCCTGAAAGATGATCATCCACTTCACGAAGATCGGTAACTTCAGCCTGAGCAATTCCAAATTTTAATCCGGCGGATTCATAAATTTTCAAGTCGCTCGAAATAACATCGTCGGGTTCACGTGACGCGAGCCCGGCTGCTGCTTTAAGCACCGCCTCACCGAAGCTCTCAGCAGATTCGTTCTCCAATGGAGAACCACCGACGAAAGCCCACCGTCCAAGGCGTTCACATGCACGGTGATCGCGATCGGTAGTTGTTGGGGAGTTTAGGCGAAGCGTATCCGAGACCACACCAGCAAGGAGCAACCCGGCGATTGCAGGCGGGGCGCTCATGCCATTGTCCTCCATCCGCTCGGAGACCAGCGTGCTTGTGCTCCCGACTGGGTCCACACGGAATCGAATAGGCAGCCGCGTCGGCGGATTGTTCACGCGATGGTGATCCAGAACTTCAAGAAGATCGGCTTCATCCAATGATCGGATCGACTGACTTACTTCATTGTGATCAACAAGAATGACCTGGAGACGCGGCGGATTGAGCAAATCCCGCTGCCGGCATATACCGACATAGCGCCCATCCTGATCAACCACCCAGAAATCATTACGTTCTTCGCGCAGCACCCTGGGGAGCCCCTCACGTATTCGCGAGCTGGAGAGGAATTTCGGCACATCGGTGTCAGCCACTTCCCTGCACGGTTGATCGAAGAGTTCCTGAAGACGGATATCCTGTAACTCTAGTCTTGGTCCCACCAAATTGCTCAGGGATCGAAACAAGCTGAATCCAGAGATAAGACCGAATGGTATCCCATTCGAATCAACAACCGGCGCTACCGTTCCTGTTCGATTGGCGATCGCCCACGCATCACGCAGTGTTTGATCCGGCGTAACGGTGTCATATCGATGAACGACAACTTCGAAGCGGGGCGATGCATCACCCAGAAACTCAGGAGTAGATAATTCCAGCCTGTCGAGAACCCATGCTGTCTGTGCGTTAAGTGGGCCGGCGCGAGCAGCGACAACTTCGCCGTCGCCCTTAGCATTCCGGAACCAGGCATAGCCCATCGCAGATGCGATGGCATCGGTATCCGGGTTAACATGTCCAACGACGTAGATCTTGCTCATTCTGTCTCTACTCCACCGCATTTATTGATGCCGCTGGTTGTGATTCTTATCAACCTATCTGCATCCCCTCGCAAGGGGTCATTCTTGCGATTTCAAGGCGCTCCAAACGCGTTCGGGCGTTACCGGCGCGATCAGCACGTCCGCGCCACAGGCATCCATGACCGCATTCGCAACTGCGGGTGCAACACCGTCCATCGGGATCTCAGCAACTGCTTTCACACCAAAAGGATGGGAAGGCTCAAACGTCTCCACAAAGATCGTTTCCAGCTCAGGCATCTCGTGCGCGGCGAAGATATGATAATCACGGAAGTCAACCTCCCGCGGACGACCTTCTTCATCATAGAGCATTTCCTCACACACGGCATAGCCGAGCGCCTGTGTCATACCACCTTCGACCTGCCCGGATGCTGTGAGAGGGTTAACAATCACGCCTGAATCGACAGCCATTAATAACCTATCGACGATCACCTGTCCGGTCTCGACGTCGACCGTCACCTCCGCAAACTGGGCAGCGAAGGGTGGAGGAGCGACAGGCGATACAAAGGAACCGACGCCCATAATCTGCTCCTGATCTTCGTGATGTAGCGCGTTGAGGGCAATCTCCTCCAACGTGATGGATCGCCCATCGGGTGACCAAGCACATCGATCTCTCAGCACAATCTCATCCGGCTGGATCTCATCTTTCCCCGTCCCCAGCATGCGCGCGGCGCGGTGGCGAATTCGATCCGACACTTTCTGGGCAGCGCCGACAACAGCCGCGCCGGAGATATAGGTCGTACTCGATGCGTATGCGCCTTTATCGAATGGGGTGAAATCCGTATCCGAAGAGTAGACGATGATATCTTCAACAGGAACACCCAGAACTTCAGCCGCTTGCTGAGCCAGGACAGTGTCCGAACCTGTGCCCAGGTCCGTCGCTCCAACCAGTAGATTAAAAGACCCATCTTCGTTGATTTTGATACTGGCGCCACCCATATCGAGGTAAGGGATGGCCGTCCCCTGCATTACTAAAGCGACGCCGATCCCCCGCCGGAGGTGAGGTTTTCCCTCGACCGTTTGCCACGTGGGGTTTTTGAACTTCGCGTCCCACCCTGCTCCAGCTCTGCCTTGCCGGACGCAATCCTCCAACCCACAGGTGTTAATTATCTCAGGCATGGGCTCTCGGCCTTCCGACCAGGCGGTGCTGAACGGATGCAGTTCACCAGCACGCAAAGCGTTCTTCAGCCGGAATTGCAGTGGATCAAGATTTAAATCGCGGGTGATCCGCTCCATGTGCCGTTCAACCGGCCAGAAACCTTGCGGAACACCGTAGCCTCGATAGGCGCCGGAGGGAGGTGTGTTCGTGTAGACGATATCTGCGTAGAAACGAATGTTTGGCGATTCGCGGTATGGGCCATCCCCCACATAAAGCGCCATTGCCTTGTGCCCGGTATTGCCGGTGACGGTGAGGGCATGACAGCCATAAGCGCCGGTATCGCTCAAAACGAGCATCTCATTAGCCGTGATTGTGCCATCATTTTTTACACCCGTTTTCATGCTGATGCGCATAGGGTGGCGTGTTCGTGCTGCATAGAATTCCTCGGCGCGTGTAAATTCAAAACGCACTGGTCGACCTGTAGCAATTGTCAGATGCGCAGCCACATCCTCGACCAAAACTTCCTGTTTCCCGCCAAAACCGCCGCCAATACGCGGCTTGATCACCCGTATCCGTTTCGCCGGTAGGTTTAGAACCGGCGCAATTTGACGGCGCACGTGGAAGGGAACCTGCGTGCTGGTACGGATCACGAGGCGATCATCCTCATCCCAGTAAGTCACAACAACGTGCGGCTCGATATGCGCCGGACTTACTTTTGGAACTTCATAGGATGCATCAAAAATATGATCCGCTTCTGAAAAACCTTTCTCTACATCGCCAATGTCAATGTGGATCTGAGCGGCGAGGTTCCGGCTGGGATCCGAGTCAGCGAAATTAACATAATCCGGTTCGTCATGGATTTGCACCGCACCTTCAGCTTGAGCCTCTGCTGAATCTAGGATCGCCGGCAGTAGTTCATACTCCACATCGATTAAATGCAAAGCCTGCTCGGCGATCTCTTCAGTCTCTGCAGCGACGAAGGCCACGCGGTCACCGAAGAAACGCACCTTGTTGTCCAAAGAGAATGTATCGAGCGGACCCGGGATTGGGTCGGATTGACCCGCAGTGGAATACGCCACACGGGGTATGTCCTCCGAGGTTAATACGGCTGCCACGCCAGGCAGCGCACGAGCTTTGGAAGCATCGATCCGTTTGATCCAGGCGTGTGCCACCGGGCTGTGCAAGACTTTGGCGACCAACATCCCGCGCATCTCAATATCCGCCGTGAAAGCCGGCTTACCCGTGACCAGTTTGATCGCGTCGACTTTCGGCTCAGGAGAACCCACGGTCTGATAAGCCTCAGTCTTCGGGTTAATTTGAATTCGAGGCATGACGCTTATCTGCGTTGCGATTTCAGGGCTATCCGATCTTAATAAAGTTCGGGGGTCTTCAACATCATCGGGAGGGAAGAACAGATCCGGTGGGGCTGGAAGCGGCGCTTCAAGAGGTTCCACAGGATCACCACGCAAGATAGCTGCGGCGCGCAGAACAGCTTGGACGGGTTTAATGTAGCCGGTGCAGCGGCAAAGTACACCAGAAAGCACTTCTCGAACCTGAGCTTCCGTTGGATTCGATTCTTCTTCCAATAAGGAGCGGGCAGCGAGGATCATCGCCGGCGTGCAAAAACCACATTGAATGGCTCCCGTATCAACGAACGCCTGCTGTAAAGGATCAAGTCCTTTGCTTTCCCGCCAGCCATGCTG
>JAUWFP010000174.1 GCA_030606845.1 Anaerolineales bacterium
GCGTCCAGGCATCTGGCAGAGGTACGGCGGGTGTGTGAGTCGCCGTGGGCTGGCCGAGACGCGCAGGCACAGTTGGTGGCGGGAACGGATTGTAGAAGAAACCAACATCGATGTAAGGATTCACGAAAAGGGCTGCCGCAGCCGCACCTGCACCGAGAATCGCAATCAACACAATGAAGGTCAATAGATTAAAAAAGATACTCCCGATAATGCTGGGGCGTTTCCGGCGTACTGTTTGGAAATTCTCATCCATGGTCTTCTTCTCCTGCCTAACCCTTATTGCGTGATGAAGGTTTGAATATCAGCGGATACGCGCTCCGTCGCTAGCCAACTCTCAACCGCGCGCTCACCAAGTGCTTGTCTAACGCTGTACGCTAACAGCCGGTCTTCACGATCTATGATTTCTAGGATGTGGTATCCAATTTCGCTCTTGACAACTGTGCTGATCTCTCCAGGTTGAAGGGAGAAAGCAGCCGATTCCACCTCGGGCCATAATAAGAAGCCCTTGGGAAACCATCCCAGGTCGCCGCCTGCAGGTCTTGTGCTGGAATCAATGGAGTATAGTCGAGCAAGGGTGTCAAAGTCAGCCCCGTCTTGAAGCCCTGCTCGCAATTCATCTGCCTCAGCATCAGAGGCGACCAGGATGTGCCGGGCGTGCACTTGCTCTGTGATATCGGGCACCTGATCTGCAAGATAAGCCACCATCCAAGCGGCTTCTATCTCCTTGGTCAATGCTGACCGCAGAGTCTCCTGGGTGTAGCCGTTAAGCTCCATCCACAACTCGAATTCTCCCAAATCTCCTGCGCTTTCGATCATTAGATTCAGCCTATCATCGATCTCGGTTTGTTCGACATTAAAACCGTTCGCCTTTGCGCCTTGCGCGAGAAGCACTAAATCGATCATGCTGTCGAGCAGTTCACTCTGGTATGCGCCCAAGGTTGCAAGGTCTATGCCAGAATCGGTTTTCGAATATTCATACCGAATAATTTCGAGATCGAAGTGCTCAAGCAGAATACCTTCGCCATTCACGCTCGCAGCGAGGGGTTCGGGCGTTGGCGTCGGGGGTGCTGGAGTAACTGTGGGAGGAGGGGTAGGATTGAGTATGGGCAGGGTGATTCGCCCGCACCCCGCTGCACCCAGCAGACCTATGAAGAGTGTGACGAGCGCTTTGCGGTGAACCATGACGAAAGGCATTATACCCACCCATCAATCCCTTGCAATGGATGGGTTTATGTTTTTCTCACTCGTTTCTTGATATGAAGGCGAAGACCATCGGTTTGCGCTTGGTTTCTGTGAAGAAGAACCGGGAAAGTTCATTTTCAATACGGTCTTCCAAGCCTTCACTTAGATCTTTCTCGGCGACTTTTAATACAAGTTTGCGTGCTTCGTCGAAAAGGTCCACTGCCTCGCGCACGAAAACGAATCCCCTTGAGACAATCTCCGGCTCGCCAATAACGCGATTCCGGTCACAATCTAGATTGACATGGATGATAACGAGACCTTCGCGCGCTAATGCCTCGCGCTCGCGCATGACTTTCGGGCCGATGTCACCCACACCACTCCCGTCTACGAAGATATAACCGCCCGGAAAGCGTTCGCCGATCTTCATTTCCCCATTGGAAAACTCGATAGCGGTTCCATTCTGTACTACCGCGATCCGCTCCTGAGGGATGCCGATCTCGCGAGCAAGGGCGGCGTGTTGTTTTAGATGACGCAGCTCGCCGTGGATGGGAATGAGGTGTTTGGGTTTAACCAATTGCATTAGGAGCTTCATCTCATCCTGGTTGGCGTGACCGGACACGTGCACGGGCAGGATTGGATCATAGATTACTTCGGCGCCGCGGTCGAAGAGGCGATTGATTGTCCGATGAACCCCTTCCTCATTCCCTGGAATCGGTGTTGAAGAGAGAACGATCGTATCCCCTGAGATGAGGTCGAATTGACGATTGCTCCCGTTTGCGAGACGACCCAAGATGGAGGAGGGCTCGCCCTGTGTACCTGTACACATGAGAACGACCTTCGATGGTTTCATCTTGAGGGCTTGATCCAGGGGGACGACAAGGCCGTCCGGAAGTTCAAGATATCCCAGGTCGCGAGCCATTTTTGAGTTGTCGACCATGCTCCTGCCGACGAATGCGAGGGAGCGGCCATGCATATGTGCGGCGTTTGCAACTTGCTGCATTCGCGAGATCAGGGAGGCGAAGGAGCCAATTAATATGCGTCCTTTCGCCTGGCGGAGTACCTGATCGAAAGCTGGGTCAATCACGGTTTCGGAGGGGGTCCAGCCTGGTTCGTCGGCATTAGTGGAATCTGCCATCAGGGCGAGGACGCCCCGTGCGCCTAGTTCCGCCAGCTTACCGAAGTCCGGAGGCCAGCCATCGACCGGCGTATGATCGAATTTGTAATCACCCGAATGAACGATCAACCCCGCGGGCGTCGTAATCCCTAGTCCGACCCCGTCGGGTATGGAATGGCAGACATGAAAAAACTCTATGTTAAAGGGGCCAAGCTGCAATTCATCTTCGGCCGCGATGGTGTTAAGCTGTGCTTTCTCAAGTAATCCACCACGGCGGAGCTTCACTTCTAGCAAGCCGCGGGTGAGTTTTGTGGCGTAAATCGGAACGTTGAATTCTTCGATAACGTGCCGAATTGCTCCGGTGTGATCTTCGTGACCATGCGTGATAATGATCCCGCGTATTTTGCTCTTCTTGTCTTCCAGGTATTTATAATCGGGGATGATGTAGTCGATCCCTAACATGTCGTTCTCTGGAAACATGATGCCCGAATCGATGATGAGGATATTATCCCCATATTCAATCGACATCATGTTCTTACCTACTTCCCCCAATCCTCCCAGGGGGACAATTCTCAATAACTTACTCATATGTAATACATCCTTTTCACTTTGTTAAGTGGTTGTTTAATAAAATAAATCCCGTCGGGCGTCAAGCCTGGCGGGGTGTGAGCCATAACCAAGCAGATTAGGGGGTCAATTCAAGCGAGTGACATCGGTGGCTTGGAAGCCGCGAACCGTGTTCTCGAGATAGAAAGCGACCTTCTCGCCCTTGCTTAGTAATTGAAATCCCTCACCGGCGATGTCGCGATAGTAGACGAAAACATCTTCCCCATCTAGGGCATCGATATACCCGTACCCTTTGGATCCGTCAAAAGACCGTACGATTCCGGTTGTCCGTTTTGGCACGTACATCCTCCAAGCAAGCGTGAATTCTATCACACAGGCTATCCGCTGGTCAATCAGACTCATACTTATCATAGAGTGTCAGAACCAAACCCTGGCGATTGCACGAAAATAGCCTGTCTCCCTGTAGAGATTTGTAATACTCCATTGATTAAGCCTATTTAGGAGGGAAAACAGACGGAATAGCCCAGTACCCGATCCGATTCGCTTGACCGGGCCTCCTCACAGGGATATACTGCGTGCCAACAATCGATTATGGGCGAAGGTGGTCTGTTGCCCGGAAGCACAGACCGCCAAGGGGAAGCCGGTGACCGAAGATTGACTCGGAAGTCCGGCGCTGTCCCGCAACTGTAAGGACGGGTTCATTCCGTCCAAGCCAGGATACCCACCTTCGCCCGATGTTCTCAGCTCCTTCGCGGAAAGGATGGGTTGCTTATGACTGCTCCAACTTGAGGCCTTCCCGATAATCTCGCAGGGGAAGGCCGATTTCTTTTCACAATACGTCATCCAAATGATGCACTAGGCGCCGTGCACCGGCGCGACGAAGAGAGGAAGTTGCGATGTTTCTAAATGGTTCAAGTCAACGCCCCCAAAAGGCGATGGCTCGTTTGATTTTCACGATTATCACGGTAATGATCATAGGACTCGTGCTTTCGGCTTGTGGTGGTCCATCTGCACCAGCAGAGGAGCCAGTCGAAAGTTCAATCCCAACTCTAGCACCGGCGGAGATGCAAGAACCCACCATCGAGCCGACAGAGGATGTTTACCCGCTTACGATTGTTGACGGCATGGACCGCGAGGTGGTTCTTCCGGGTCCAGCACAGCGGATCGTGTCCATTGCGCCATCCAACACTGAGATACTCTTCGCCATCGGGGCGGGAGATCAAGTTGTCGGTCGGGACGAAGTTTCGGATTTCCCTCCAGAAGCACTCGATGTTCCCAGCATTGGCAGCACCTATGGTGAACTCAACACCGAGGCCATTCTAGCGTTGGAGCCCGATCTTGTGCTTGCAGCGACAATCACCAGCCCGGAGCAGGTGCAAACCCTCGAGGTCCTTGGTATTCCTGTCTTCCTGCTCGCCAACCCGGATGATTTCTCGGGCTTGCTTGAAAACATTGGGGTAGTAGGCATTCTGACTGGGCATGAGGCCGAGGCTGAAGCTCTCGCAGCGGGACTTGATGAGAGGATTGAAGCGGTAACTCAGAAAGCAGCAGACGCGGAGCTCGTGAGCGTGTTTTATGAAGTAGACGGCACGGATCCGACCGCGCCCTGGACGACGGGAGCCGGAACTTTCCAAGATGTACTCATCGGACTCGTCGGTGGTGAGAACATTGCCCTCGACATCGCCGGGTGGGGGCAAATGAGTTTGGAGGAGATCGTCACCCGCGATCCCCAGGTCGTCATCTTCGGTGAAGGACCATGGGTCCCGACGACGGTAGAATCCTATTCGGATCGTTCAGGTTGGGGGGAGATCGCCGCTGTCGTTGATGGCCGTGTCTATGGAATTGACACGAATTGGGTCGATCGTCCCGGGCCGCGGCTGGTAGACGCACTTGAAGAAATGGCGTTAATGATCCATCCGGAGCTCTTTGAATAAAAATGCGAGACTCGAGCGCGAACGTATCACCGGAATCAGTGAAACTGCAGGGTATTAGGCGTTATTTACCTTGGATATGGTCGGGATCGGCATTGATCGTTATGCTGTTCGTAAGCGTGGCGGTTGGTCCGGTCTCGATCCCCCTGCCGGATCTCGGGCGGATGCTGTTCGATCTGTTACCCGGACTACAACTGGAGGCGGACTGGTCGCGGACGTTCGCGACGATCGTGTACCAGATCCGCCTGCCGAACACAGCCCTGATGGCCTTGGCCGGCATGGCTCTTGGCGGAAGCGGAGCCGCATATCAAGGGTTATTCCGGAATCCACTGGCCGATCCTTATATCATCGGTGTGGCCTACGGAGCGGGTCTTGG
>JAUWFP010000234.1 GCA_030606845.1 Anaerolineales bacterium
ACGTTTACCCGGATCGCCCCCCGGACTTGTGCCGCCAGGGAGCCAAACTCCTCGGTATAAGTGAGGTCAATCGAGCGAGGTCGAGGTATCGGAATTTCAAGATTTAAGACTACGCGAGCGGGCCGCTCACTAAGGACTATCACGCGATCTGCAAGCAACACTGCTTCGGGGATCGAATGAGTGACCATGAGCAGCGTGCCGCGATGGGCCTTCCATATTCGCAGGAGTTCCTCCCCCATTCTCTCGCGCGTTAGTGCATCGAGAGAACCGAAGGGTTCGTCAAGGAGAAGCACATCCGGTTCGTGAACTAAGGCACGGCCGATAGCTACGCGTTGAGCCATCCCACCAGAGAGATCACGCGGATACATTTCTTCAAACCCCTGCAGCCCCATAAGTTCGATCAGTGCGCGGGATCGCTCCTGCTTTTCTTCTCTGGCTAGCCCCGCCAGCTCAAGCGGAAGACAAATGTTGTTATGCGCTGTCCGCCAGGGCATTAGATTTGCCTGCTGGAAGACAAAACCGATACGCCGTTGCGGTCTCGCCAGCCGTTCGCCACTAAAAACCACCTGACCTGAGCTTGGCTCAAGCAAGCCCGCGAGGATGCGCAGCAGCGAAGTTTTCCCACATCCCGAAGGTCCAACAATGCAGACGAACTCGTCAGGTGAGACCTCGAGAGAGATCGAATCCAATACGTGCAGACCACCGTTCCCGTTGGGGAAAGTCAAAGATATATTGTCTGCTCGCAGGAGATCTTGAGTGGGTTTCATCTAATCCACATACTCATTGGTATAAGCCTGTTCGAGATCCAACGGAGTCTCTAAAAGACCCATATCGAGGAGAACCTGCTGCATATTTTCCCATGCGCTCTTATCTGACTGGCCCAAGTTCTCACTCTTCCAGAACTCGACGCTGGTCTCTAGAATTCCGAGTTGTACGGATTGATCCGCCGCATCGAGACCATCGACGTAAAGCTTGGACACCTCAAGCGCGTGTTCCGGATTCTCGATTGTCGCTGCCACACCTTGGCTGAAGGCTGCAACCATTCGCCGGACCAAGTCGGGGTTCTCCCTCAAGGTCTTTTCATTGGTGATCAGTCCATTCGAAGCGAGATGCACATAGTCCGCAACGCGGATCACGTCTACGGGGAACCCTAACTTCGCCAATTGGATGGGCTCATTGTTGGCGTAAACAACAACCGCCTCTTCCATGCCCTGGCTTAGTGCCTCGACCTGGGTATAGCCAATCACATCTAATTGCACATCATCTTCTGTAAGATTTCCTGATGTGAGCAGGGCACGGAAACCGATATATGAAGCGCCATATAAACCGGGGATGCCGATCCGTTTCCCCTCTAAATCTGAAGGCCTTTCAATTCCACTACCCGTTGGGGCTGCAACGGCGACGGGGTAATCCTGCCACCAGGCCATAACATAAACAACGGGAAGCCCCTGAGCGCGAGCTAGAAGGACTTGTTCGCCAGAGACGATGGCAAACTGAAGCTCATCGACGCCGACAAGCTGGACGGCCTCCGTTTCCGGAAGATGTGTTATTTCAATCTCGATCCCTTCCTCTTCCGCAAACCCTTCCTCAATCATCACATACAACGGTGAAAACTGGATATCTGGACGGAAACCCATTGTGATATTAACGTGATCAAGGCTGGGACCCTGTGTTTGCTGACTTTGTGGGCTAGCACAAGCCGCGCTGATGACCAACAGCACACTCATCAACATTATTGGGACAGTTTTTCTAATTTTCATGGATAACCTCACAATTTTGGTTCGCCTGTATCCCGCCAGGCGAGAAGATGCCGCTCAAGCAGGACCACCAGGCTGAACAAGGTCATCGCCAAAGCGACCAGCGCGATGACAGCGGTATAAACCAGTGTCGTGTCGTATACTCCACGACCGATATTTATTAAAAATCCAAGACCCTCATTTGCGCCCACAAGTTCACCAACCACAGCGCCAATGACTGACAGCGTTGCCCCAACTTTTAACCCCCCAAGCAAAACTGGCATCGCCGCCGGAACCTCAAGCCGGCTGAAAACCTGCCAGCGTGTTGCTCGCAGGGATCGCATCAGGTCGCGGAGGTCCTCAGGGACGGATCGAATCCCCACGATGGTATTTATCAAGATCGGAAAGAATACGATTAATGCGCTGATCATGATCTTTGAGAGCCGGCCGGGACCAAACCAGATGACAAGAAGCGGTGCGATAGCGACGATAGGAATGGATTGTGATGCAACGATATACGGGGAGAGAAACCGTTCAACAGTCCTCGATTTCGCCAGACCGTAGCCTAAGATAATGGCAGAGACCATGCCAAGAATTAATCCCCCAAGAACCTCAATGAGCGTCGCCAGTGTATGGCGGATTAAAGTTCCATCCTGGATAGCACGCACGGTGCGATTGAATACAGCTGCAGGCGAAGGGAGGATGAATGCCGGTAAACCGCTCCAGCGACTCGCTGATTCCCAGAGCAGCAAAGCAAAACCGATAGCAATGGGGATCATCAACAAATGCAAATTATGACGTAATCCTCTTGCCTTGTTCGAGGCTTGATGAGCTTGTACAGATTTCTTCGATTCCATAATCTAAATATAAAGATGCCCCAAGATTTGGGGCATGAGATGAGCTTCCACAACACGTTTATGAGTATATTCAAACCCCGAAGACCTGGATCTTCGGGGCAAATACATTCAATGTGGCGTGCTGTGACGCCGCGGGTTGCCTTCTCCCATCCGGACTATACCGTCGGCTTCGGAGTCTCACCGAATCATGCGTGTGTAACGCTTGCGGGCTGTACCGCCGATCGGGAATTGGGCTTCAAGCCCTCACCCTGCCCCAAAGGCTATCTATTCAATTGATAACAAGATTATACGATAGTTTTCAACCTGAGTTGTTTCTCCTGGCATTTGTAAGGTCAATCATCACCCGAATCACGGAGTTTTATCCTGCTGCCGCATGAATATTAGGTAAACAAGATTACAAACAGTAGGAAGCCGGTAGGGGGCCACCCGCCCTTAGCCGACCGATCGCCCTCATTGTAGAGACGTAGCATGCTACGTCTCTACCCTTCTCCCGATCGCATGCTGCCGTCTCTACAACTGCTTCCGGTCGCATGCTGCACTTGCGCCTCGATGTCTAAACTTAAACCTCCCGCAGGTTTTAAACCTGCGGGAGGTTGGATATGTTTATCACAGGGGATTCAACAATGATGTTCTTGGTAACGCTAGAAAGTTAACTCCCTCATATCGCCCGTCGTCATGAAAATCACACGTTCAACGATGTTGATCGCTCTGTCGCCGATGCGCTCAAGGTTATGTGCGCACCATAGCAGGTAGGTAGCTCTTTCTACGCTGTCTGGTTTGTGCGCCATGATTTCCACCAATTCATCGAAGATAGCTTTATAGAGCAGGTCCATTTCTTCATCGCGCGGCGCAATCGCTTTCGCCGCGGGCGCATCTCGTTTAATAAAGGCGTCTAAAGCATCACTCAACATCTCTCGCGCCAAATCCGCCATTCTGGGCAGATCGATAAGAGGTTTAAGCAGAGGCTCATCGCCCATACGGATCACCGTTTTGGCGATTCCGGATGCGTGGTCGGCCATGCGCTCCATGTCCACCACAATATTCATCGCCGCCACGACGGCGCGAAGGTCACCGGCAGTTGGCTGCTGCGTGGCGATGAGTGTCAGGCAAGCTTCTTCAATTTTGAAACGAAGATCATTGATCCGTAGATCGTGGTCGATCACCTCTTGCGCCAGATTCGTATCACGCTGCTTGAGGCTTTCAAGTGAGTTACGTATGGCATCCTGGACGAGCGATCCCATCTTCAAGATGTCATCTTCGATCGCAGCGTAATTTTGATCGTATCTCGCTCTAGTTCGCTTCGGCATCACGACCTCCCTTCGAAACTCACCCTACTCGACCGGTGACATAGGCTTCCGTCCGCTCCTCTTTGGGACGTGTGAAGATCTTTTCGGTATCATCAAATTCCACCAATTCGCCAAGCCAGAAGAGCCCTGTTTTCTTTGACACCCTTGCAGCTTGCTGCATGTTATGCGTTACGACCACGATGGTGTAAAACTCCCTCAACTCAGCCATCAGGTTCTCTATGTCCATCGTAGCGATCGGGTCTAATGCAGAGGTGGGTTCATCCATCAAAATAACTTCGGGACCTACCGCAAGCAC
>JAUWFP010000175.1 GCA_030606845.1 Anaerolineales bacterium
TATCGGGTCTTGAGCTTCACGAAGAGCAGCGACGTAACCGAGCAGATATTAGCCCCATGAATCCGCTAGTGTGAAGAGCCATCGCCTAACAACGTTTGATTAAGTATCCGCTTGATAGACTTCACTCGTGGCGTGAAACTCAATCCAACCCAGCCACCATTGCCGATCGATCCACACTCGCTGTAATGGGAGCGTATTGGATGTGAGTGGGCTGCCCGCCCATGTCCAGCGCATCATCCCATCGCGTGAGGATAAACCGCCATTGGCGGGAACCAGATCGATGGCTTTGCCGGCCACATGACGATCGAAAGCGATCGCGTGGTCGGCGGCAGCGTCGTAGATGATGGCGATATAACGCTCACCGATGCGGTCGTTGATGACTCCCCGATCTCGTAATATAGTCAGTGGGTAGGCTCTGTCCACCCCGGCCAGACTCAACCCGGCGATTTCTTCGTGTATAGGAAGGCGCTTATCGGTAATCAAGCCCGGGGCTGCATAGTTCGTCGTAAAAGCATCCAGCAGGTGCTCCAGGCGATCACGAGGAATGAGCCCGGGATAGCGACCGCGGTCGGGAATAGGCTCCACTGCCAGGGATGTATCAGGGTTCATTTCTTTCCATCGCGACCAGTGGGTGAGTTCCCCTCCTAGTGGCTGGAGCAGGGTGCCTTTGAGTGGTCCCATCAGCGCCTCGCCGGTGGCGTGCTGCCACAGTGTGTCTGTTTGGCGGTCGCGGATAATCATATTGCGGCGATACACACCCACCACTTCGAACGTCAGGCGCTGGCCGTCTACTTCGGCAGCATACACGATGCCGCTGTTGCAGGCCGCTCAGTAAGCGACTAATAATGGCGTATCTCTGACCTGGTCGTTAATCAAATGGCGGGGAGCAAGCGTCTCGAAGGGCCAGGCTGTGGCATAACCATCTTCCTCGAATCCAAGCACCAGGGCTTCTTCTCGAAGGTTCGCCTGTGATGGCGGAACGTGCTTTGGATCGTCCAGGGAGACAAATACCCGCTGTGGTTCCAATATGATTGTGGGGATGGTGAGAAGGAGGACCAAGGGCAGAGCGACAAAGGAAGATGGCGTATTGACGCAAGCGGCAACTGCCAGCGCCCAGGCTGTGATAATCAGAGCTGCACGGATGAGACGTGTACGGTAAAGCGGCAGTAGACCGATGCGGGGGATGAGGCCTGGTAGTAATGGCGTGAACGCCGCGATCATCGCGAAGAAAACTGCCAGAGAAGAAAGCAAATTGGTCATGGTATCAGTTCCCTATAAACTTACAGGATTTGATGTTGTGGCGACTTGAACACTACTATTGGGCTCTCATTATAGTTGAATGCTTCTATCTGCTTAGGCAATAATGCAACCAAGGTCTACGCATGGAAAACCGAACGGGATCAGTGAAAGGTTATCAGGTTTCGTATTTGCTCCACTTTCGCTGGACCGATCCCCGATACGGCGAGCAGATCGTCGGTTGTGTTGAAAAGACCATTGGCCGAGCGATGATCCATGATCTCCTTCGCCAGGCTGGGCCCAATCCCCGGGAGCAGCTCGAGTTCCGCGGCGCCGGCGGTATTGATATTGATCATCTGCTCAGGGTCGATCTCGGAGGGGTGGATTTCCTCCCCCGTTGAAGTTCCCGAAGCGGTCATCTGCGGGACGTAGACCCGCTGACCATCCTCGAGGTCGGCTGCCAGGTTGATTCGGTTGAGGTCCGCGCTGGACGTGGGTCCACCGGCGGCATCGAGCGCATCCTGAACGATCGAGCCGTGTGGCAGGAGATAAACACCCGGGCGTTCAGCAGCGCCAGCCACGTGGACGGACAAGAGGCCTAGTCCCCTAATAGCGTAGTAGTTGACCTCGGCCTGACCCCTCTGGTTGGGGGCGATTCTTTGTTCTATTGAATACTTCCCTAAAGTGCCGTATTATGTGAAGTACGTCACAGACTAGTATAGAAGCGGGGTTTATCAAACTTGCGTCGTTGCCCGACCTCAGCCGAGGTTGGGCTTTTATTATCTCAGAAGGAGGGAGAAATGAAAGCAAAAGTGTTTTGGATTGGGGGAGTGGTGGTGCTGCTGCTATTAGCCAGTTTGGGGGCCTGTGTCTCATCAGACTCCACAAAAACCTCCGAAACTGCAGTTTCTGTTGAGATCGACCAAATATTCGATGACTACATTGCAGCGTTCAACGATTACGACGTGGACGCTGTCCGGGCAATGATCACTGACCGCTACATGTCATACGGGACGGCGTGGGATCCACAGTCCGCCGTCTCAACACCGTTGGACAGGTTACGTAACTTAAAAACCGTGCTTGCAGAGGTTGAACTGTATTTACCATCAACCGAAGTTCAGTGGGAGAGACTGGGAGACCCGATCATGACCGGCGATGGTCCCTGGCTTGTCTCCCAGGTCATACGCAGGATGTCAAACGAACCCCAATATCCGAATGGAATCGAGGGAATATTCATCCTGACCATCGTTGACGAGGCCGGAACTCTCAAAGTGGCTCGCAACGTCTTCGTGGCTTTCGAGGTGAAGTAACTCTTGCCTAATTTTTTGGGAGCCACATTGGTGTTGCTTTAGACGATGCACGCCCATCAACTTTTCTCAGCGCTGCGCCTCAAACCGACTATTCCTGGTCGTTAGTGGTTTTATCGGCGAGTTGGGGAGAGTAGCCCCCGCCTCGCAAGGGTCGGGGGTTTTCAATTCCGGCCCCCGTCCTGATGCTTCAACGGACCCGGGGTTGGCGGTGGCAGGAGTTCAATAGGGTATTGTCTCGGTTGGTGGATGAGAAGCAGGATCAGTCCTGTCGATGCCAAGCCCATTAGCAAGCCGGCCAGGAAGGTGCTCCATTTGCGAACCAGGTTAAACCCCCTCAATGTTCCCCCTTCACGCTCGATATTCGCATTATATGTCAGGTGTGCCCCAATCTCAAAGCGATACTATAATCAGGGCATGCCTGATTATTACTCTGGTGAAGGGGATGACGGATCAACCGGCTTGCTCGGCAGCGAGCGAGTACCTAAATATCACCTGCGCCCGACTGCCTTCGGGACGGTCGATGAAGCCTCGGCAGCACTTGGATTATCTCGAGCGACCGCGCTTTCTGAGGAAACGATTTCCGTGATCCATGATGTACAAAAGGATCTCTACACGATCATGGTAGAGCTTGCCGCTGTTCCTGGAGAGGAGGAGCAGTTTCAACGTCTTGAAGCGCCACGACTTTCCTGGATCGAGGAGCAGGTGCAATCTTTTGGAGACCGTGTAAATATGCCGAAAGATTTTATTATGCCCGGGGATTCGCTTCCAGCCGCCGCTCTGGACCTCGCAAGGACGGTTGTGCGCCGCGCTGAGCGGCAAGTCGTGCGGCTCGATCACGAGAGCAAGCTCTCCAATCCGACTATATTGCCGTACCTGAACCGACTCTCCAGCCTTTGCTTCGTGCTTTCCCTTTGGGAAAACGAGACCGCAGGCGTAGAAAAACCCACGACCACTAAATCGAGAGAATGATGACTGGGACATGGATTAACATTGTCACGGTTGTGATCGGCAGCGCCGCCGGGCTTCTGTTCGGCGCCCGTTTTCCTGAGCGGATTCGTGAGGGTATGATCAACGTATTGGGGGTCTTCACGCTTGCGATCGGCGCCGAGTTATTCATCCGCGGCACTAGCGTAGAGGGGGAGAACATCCTTCTGCCTCTGATCGGCTTGCTTATCGGCGTGATGCTCGGGGAATGGTGGCGCCTGGAGGCGCGTTTGAAGTCGCTGGGCGCCTATCTCGAGAAACGCTTCGCGGGCGGTTCGGGGGAGGTCACGCAGAGCAGCCGTTTCATTCGTGGGTTTGTCTCCGCCAGCCTGCTCTTCTGCGTTGGCCCGATGACAATCTTGGGATCGCTCCAGGACGGCCTGACTGGAAATTACGAATTGCTAGCAGTAAAGTCGGTTATGGATGGTTTTGCATCTCTTGCGCTAGCGTCTAGCTTTGGCGTTGGAGTGCTGTTCTCAACGGTGATCATCCTCTTTTACCAAGGGGGCTTGACGCTGGCCGCGGCTTACATCGAGGGTTTTTTCGATCCAGTGATGCTGGCGGAGCTTTCGGTCGTGGGCGGGGTGCTTCTTATCGGTTTGGCGATAGGGACTCTGCTAGAGTTGCGACCGATACGAACGGCGAATATCTTGCCAGCACTCATAATCACACCGTTGGCGGTAGTCGTCCTGCGATTCTTCGGTTTGATGTAGTGGGGCGCAGCACAGGGGGGAAGATCAAGTCGCATGTGGGGTTGCTCAGCTATCCGACCTGTGAATTAATCAAAAAAGCGGGTGCCGGTACAATACCGGGCACCCGCTCAGTCTTTCCTAATAGTCGGCGCTTAATTCTCTAAGAGAGCTTGTTCGATATAGCCCTGGAAAGTTTCAAATGGAAGAGCGCCGGATAAAAGCGCACCATTGATAAGAAAGCTGGGTGTTGAATCGACCCCCGCGTCCTGAGCAGCTTGAAAATCGGCGTCAACCAGGTCTTGATAGCGTCCTTCAGACAAACATTTCGCGAAGTCGGCATCCAACCCGATGATATCCGCCATCGCTTCTAATCGTGCGGAGGTAAAACTTCCCGCGTTCTCACCGATCTGATTGGCAAAGACGATATTGGAATATTCCCAGAAGAGCCCTTGTTCCGCGGCGCAGTAGCCTCCGAGAGCCGCTGCCTGCGATTCTTTACCGATGAATGGGAAAGGTCGGAAGATGTAATAAACATCCCCTGTCCTGACATACTCATCAACGACCTGCTCAAATGTTTCTTCGTGGAAGAATTGACATGCCGGACATTGGAAATCAGAGAATTCCTCGATGACCACTGGCGCATTTGGATCTCCCATCGCCAGCCCCTCACTCTGTGGGAAATCAATAGCCGTTGGAGTGATGATGCTTTGGATCTGGGCTTGGGAGCGGAAGATAACCATTGCAGAGATGAGGATCACGACCCCTGCAATAACAAGCATGCCAACGACAAGGTTCCTCCGTTGTTCACGCTGACGTTTTTCGCGAATTTCTTCCCTTTTTCCCATGTTCCCTCCAAATTAAATATTTCCAAAACATACCATAGCAGGTCATAAAAGTCTACAT
>JAUWFP010000218.1 GCA_030606845.1 Anaerolineales bacterium
GAGGTTCCAAATCGCAAGCCGTCGATAGTTCGGTTGCGGCCGATATTGGAAACGGAGACCTTTCAGTCGATCTCATCTCCTTTAGCGTTGGCGCTGGGCAGAGATGTGGCTGGTGCAGCGGTCGCCACCGACCTGACGGCAATGCCGCATCTTCTCATCGCCGGGACAACCGGGTCCGGGAAGTCGGTATCCATTGCCTCGATCGCTGTTTGTTTGGCGATGAATAACACGCCGGAAGACATGCGCCTGGTGATGATCGATCCGAAAATGGTTGAGTTAATTCGTTTTAATACGCTTCCTCATTTGCTGGGCAAGGTTGAGACAGAGTTGGAGCGAATTGTTGGAGTATTACGTTGGTGCACAGTTGAGATGGATCGGCGCTACCGGCTCCTGGAGTCCAACAAAGCGCGCGATATCGAAATGTACAACCGGAAAACCAGGTCCAAGAAAGGTGTCGAGCGATTGCCGCGCATTGTTGTCCTGATTGATGAGTTGGCAGATTTGATGATGATGGCGCCGGATCAGACGGAGCACACGCTCGTCCGACTGGCACAGATGGCACGCGCGACGGGGATCCATCTCGTTGTCGCTACACAGCGACCAAGCACCGATATTTTAACGGGTTTGATCAAGGCGAATTTCCCAGCCAGGATTTCCTTCGCTGTCGCCTCCGGCATCGATTCACGTGTCATTCTCGACACTTCTGGCGCAGAGACGTTGCTGGGGAAGGGTGATATGCTCTTCCTCTCCCCGGAAGCGAGCGTTCCGGTTCGCCTGCAAGGGGTTTATGTGACCGATGGGGAAATCGAGCGGTTGAAGGCCTATTGGCGGGAAGAACTTGGTGAAGAATCTCCTGAAGCTGAAGAAGCTCCATGGGAAGAACTGCTTCACCGCCAGGCTTCTCTTGGGGATCAAGATGAGATTCTTGAACAAGCTATCGAATTGGTGAGGCAACGCAATGAAGCCAGCGCCTCACTGCTCCAGCGTGGCCTGAAGATTGGCTACCCCCGGGCGGCAAGATTGATGGACCAATTGGAAGAATTAGGCGTCGTTGGCCGCCCGCAGGCTGGTGGAAGAACACGCGAGGTCTTGATGGGGACAGATGAAGACCCATCAGCTCCACCTATCGCAGAAGAGGAAAATGAAGACCCGGCTTGACCACTATAATATCTACGGTTAGCATATATTTCGAAAATCCTGAATGAGGTGGGAATATTGCGCATGGATGAATCGACACAACAAGAAGAAATCACTTTAACGGATGCACTTCGGGTCCGCTTTAAAAACCTTCTCGACTCGATCGGCACCTTCCTTAACGGATTAGGGATCACTCCGAATACGTTAACGATATCGGGTTTAGTAGGAAACTCGATTGGCGCCTATTTCTTAGCTATTGGTTCCTTTATGGTTGGCGGATTGATTCTGCTCTCAATGGGAGCAATCGATGCCCTCGATGGGACCATGGCGCGATTGCGGGGTGAGCCGAGTGACTTCGGAGCGTTTGTTGATTCAGTCACCGATCGATATTCAGAATTGGTCATATACGCTGGGTTGCTCTTCTACGCTGTCAAGGATTTGAATTTAACCCTGGCGATGCTGGTATTTACGGCTACAGCAGGGTCTATCCTGGTGTCTTACATTCGAGCTCGTGCGCAGAGCCTGGGGTATGAGGCGAAGGGGGGGATGTTAACCCGCTTCGAGAGGTTCATCATCCTTGTCCCTAGTTTGATATTTGGCTACCCATGGATTGGTGTAGCTTTAATCGCAATTCTCGCAAACATCACCGCTCTACAGCGAATTATCAGCGTCCGTCGGCAAGCACGTAAAGGATAATCCAATGTCTTTCGATCAATACGGAATCCATCTTGGATTCCTATATCTTCGTTACTACGGCATGATCATCATGTTCGGGGTAGTCATGGCCACGTACATTGCACGTTGGATGCTGCGCCAGATGGGAGAGGACCCCGAGATTGTCTGGGATGCTCTGACATGGGTGCTGATCTTTGGCGTCATCGGGGCGCGCCTTTACCATGTATTGACGCCATCGCGTTATTCCGGGATTACAACTGCGGATTATTTGCAGAACCCCTTGATGATCCTCACTACGTGGGAAGGGGGGTTAGCCATGCCCGGAGCGATCATCGGCGGGGTTCTGGGCATCTATATCTTCACCAAGCGCAATAATATTAAGATAGGGATTCTGCTCGACGCCGCCGCCCCTGGAATTGCCTTAGCCCAGGCAATCGGACGCTGGGGTAATTACATCAACCAGGAGCTTTATGGCCTACCAACCGATCTTCCTTGGGGGATTAAAATCGCGCAAGAGAATCGCCTTAAGGGCTTTGAGAATGTTGAGTATTTCCATCCGCTCTTCCTGTATGAGTCCATCTGGAATCTACTCAATATGTTCTTTCTCCTTTGGATATGGCGTAGATTCGGCGATCGTTTGAAATCCGGAGATCTCTTCCTGGTGTATTTGATCACGTATCCGCTTGGTCGGCTCCTGCTGGAATTTATTCGATTGGATTATGTCCCACTTTTTGGGATCAATTTCAATCAGGGATTTATGCTTCTTATCGCGATCGCCAGTGGTTTGGTTATCTTTCTGCGCCATCGCCAGGAGAGTACGGCTTAATATTGGATTTGCGGGAAGAGCCTACTGCCCACGCCGTTCCTGAGAATTCATGCAGGGGTGGATCATTCAAGCCTTCTTCAGGTTAATAACCCCAGCCTGTCTCATAAGAAGCTTTTAACCCTCCAAACTATATTAATTAATCGTAGGGGCCGACCCGTGTGTCGGCCCACCGGTATCACACATCCAACCTCCCGCAGGTTCGAAACCCGCGGGAGGTTTAACGCGTGGCAGTTAAAGTGCCGGCTGCGTCTGCGACTCCAGAAAAACCAACAACCCATCGAGTCAAAAGAAGCTGCGCGGCCAGAATGCCGCATTCTGGAGTGCGCAAACTCTACTTGCGGGTTCGGGTTATGTTTTTAGATAGCCTATTTTTGTTTGGGACGGAAGGATGATTGAAGGTTCGTGGAAGATCTTGCTATAATGCGCCGAGTTAAGTGATGAGTAGTATCGAAGCTAATTCTCTTTGTAAAATGTTTGGGACCTTCACGGCAGTGGATGATGTGTCGCTCCATGTAAAGCCGGGAGAGATACTCGCGTTGCTAGGACCGAACGGAGCAGGAAAAACAACGACGATTCGGATGCTGGCCTCGATCCTGAAGCCGACACGCGGCAGCGCTAAAATCGCCGGATATGATATTGCCCATGAACAAGAGGCTGTGCGCAGCGTTGTAGGTTTGCTGACGGAACAACACGGTCTATATACGAGAATGCGCGCAGCTGAATACCTCGATTTCTTTGGGAGTGTCTACGGCATAGATGCTTCCACGATTCAACAAAGGACCCACACTCTCCTGGGTGAGTATAAGCTGCTGGAATCTGCCGAGCTCCGCCTTGGTCAGTACTCAAAAGGGATGCGACAGAAATTAGCCCTCGTGCGAGCTTTGCTGCATGAACCGCAGATATTACTTTTAGATGAACCCACCTCAGCGATGGATCCAGAGAGTGCGCACCATGTCCGCAGCAGTATTGTCGAAATGAGGTCAGACGATCGGGCGATCATCGTGTGCACCCATAATCTGTTTGAGGCGGAGGCTCTCGCGGATCGAATCGCGATTATCCGCAGAGGAAAGATCATCGCCAATGATCCCCCGGCTGAGCTCAAGCGGAAAATGGTTGGCGATCCGGTAATGGAGCTGCAATTGGCTTGTTCTCTGGACGGAGCGCTCGAGCACCTTCCAGAGGAGATCGTAGAAATAGCGTCAGGAGATAATTGGGTTCGATATAGCACTCCGCAGCCAGAAGTAGTCAACCCGAAGACCCTGAGTTCGTTGGCGAAAGCCGGAATTCCAGTGGTTACGCTCGCCAGGATCGAGCGGAGCCTGGAGGAAGTTTATCTGCAGGTGGTGAGCGAAGATGATACACAAGAGGGGATGGTTGATGGCAACTGAGGTTTCAACCCCTCTTACTCTGTTCAGCGGTGCTTGGATCGTCGCGCGCCGGGAAATCAGAGAGCAGTTTCGGGATTGGCGAGTTCTTGCGCCGATCCTTCTGCTGACTTTGTTCTTCCCACTATTGATGAACTTCACAGCCAGTCAGGCGGTTGACTTCGTAGGCCGCTACGGTGCGCCGATCATTGGCGAACGTTTGATTCCTTTCCTGTTAATGGTTGTCGGTTTTTTTCCAATCTCGATTTCAATCGTTATCGCTTTGGAGAGCTTCGCCGGGGAGCGTGAACGACAAACTTTAGAGCCGCTTCTGGCGACACCTTTATCTGATGGCCAGCTTTATCTGGGGAAGACAGCAGCCTCGCTTGTCCCTCCACTAGCAGCAGCATATTTGGGCATCACCGTCTATCTGAT
>JAUWFP010000147.1 GCA_030606845.1 Anaerolineales bacterium
ACTTACCTCGTCTGATGACAGACTGACTACAGCACAATAGTCTGGGTTTTTGGTTTAATTCATACTTGGAGAGGTCAACGGCACGTATTGACCGATCACCTCGCGCATTTCCTGAACCGTGAACGGCTTTGCCAGGAAACCATTTGCGCCGGCGGTGATGGCCGCTTTTCGATCGTCCTCTTGCGCCTTCGCGCTCACCACATGAATCGGAAGGCTATCATTCTCTGAATGCTCACGAATCCAGCGTAGAAGCGAGAGGCCGTCCACCTCCGGCATCATGACATCCATAAGGATCAGGTCGGGAGTGACCTGCTGGAAGAGGTTAAGCGCATCCATCGCATTGTGAGCGAGGAGGACTTCGACGCCGCTGGCTTCAAGCGCCTCTTTTATAACCTCTGCGTATGGTTTTTCGTCATCGATAAGAAGGATTATAGGTTTCGACATGGCACTCCTAACATGGAATCAGAATGATTTCCCTCGTAAAGGATAACGTAATAATGCCCGACCCGTTTCACGCTAGCGATGGGTATTCCTTCCTAATCATCCTGTCACGGAAATGAGACTGATCAGAAGCAGCGCACTATAGGATTGCTCGGGTAGGCATCTGAAAATTGTGATAATCGGACCAAGCTTTGATTCGATCTCGTGTATACGCCTCAGGGATTCGTCAACTCTACAATGATTGACTCAAGGAGTGCAACACCCTCCGGATTGTCAGGCAATGTGCTGGATGTAACTGCCGCGGGGAGGATGAACTCATTCAAGAGCGTTTGGGGAACATAGAAGTCATTGTCGTCCAAGCTGGATGTGAATACTACGACCATTTCCTTCTCAGGTATTACATAAATAAATTGTCCCCTATACCCGAGTGCCAGATACATGCCGGAATCATCGACCCACCATTGGTATCCGTAGCCATCCTCGAGTGTTGCTGGGACGAATTGACTCGTTGAAGATACCACCCACTCGGAGGGGACGATCTGCTTCCCATCCCAGCGACCTTCGTTCAAGTAGAGCAAGCCAATTTTCGCCATATCTTGCGGGCGCAATCTCAGCTCGCTATACCCGACAGATATCCCCTGGGGGCTAGATGACCAGTCAACATCAGAAATACCTAAAGGTCCAAAAAGGTGCTCCACTGCATACTCGTTAGCACTCATTCCGGTCATTTCCTGGATGATCCCCAAAAGGAGGTGCGAAGCGCCGTTGCAGTATTCGAATCGTTCCCCTGGCTCACCCTCCATGGGCAAATCAAGCACAAACTGAACCCAATCCTCGCTTGCTCTCATCTGATTGAGGCCGCTCCAGCGATATAGGTAAGAATCCTGGCATTGAAAACCGGTCGTCATCGTCAGCAAATGCTCTAAGGTCATCGCCTCCTTATTTGCATCGCGATTTACTATCGTCCGTTGTGGAAAAAAACTCAGGACGGACTGCTGCAATCCCTCGATGTAGCCTTGATCGATGGCAATCCCAATCAGTGCTGAAACGACGCTCTTCGTGCAAGAATAAATGTTGTGTTTTGAAGTCGAGTTAAAAGGATGGGTCCTAGCATCCACGACCATGTAGCCGTTGCGAATGATGGTCACACTGTCGATCTCGTAATCCTCTTCCAAGATCTCCCCCAGCATCGCGGACAATAAGTCCGAGTCCATCCCCTGTTCCTCAGGGGTGGATGATCGCCAGCCTGCAGTGGGCCAACATGTAGCGGCAACCTGTGTTGCTGCCGGCGCCTGAGTCAAAGCTCCTCGAGCACAACCCGCAACGATTACAGCCACGATTCCTAGCAGTAAATATCGTTTGGCTCTGACGAAATTCATCGCGCTCTCTCCCTACAAGCTGCCTGTTTCGCGCAATTTTTTACTCGATTGGCGATCGCGGAACCTTGCGCGTTGTGCTCCCACCCTCCATTGCACCAACTATTCTATGTACCCTCTGCATAATCGGATAGTTCATGGTTTCCTTGGGAGATGGTTAGTGTCTGCATCGACTCCAAAACCGTTACTTGCTTGATTTTCTCCATCCACGCAGCTCCCTGCCCTGCGGATCGCACCCCGGTTCCCTATGCCAAAACCTTACTTTCATCCAGGGCATCTGTGTTTTCTAATACTTTTTTACCAGTGCTTTTATGGCATACTTTTAGATTTGAGGAGGTGATATTCTAAACAATTTCGACGATAAGTCGTTTGAGGGCAGTTCATCAGAACAGCTCTCTGGCTCAGCGATTTGAGCTTCCCGGCGAGAAATTGTAAGATTATTCCCACTATATCCATTGAGAGATCCCTAGATCATCCTTGGAAGAGGTTCAATGTCAACAGAAACGATCACACACGATGTCATCATTGTCGGAGCCGGCTTAGCAGGCTCCTGGGCAGCCATGACCACAAGCAAGGAGGGCGTAAAGGATATCGGCGTCCTTTCCAAGATCCACCCCTTGCGTTCCCACAGCGGCGCGGCGCAAGGCGGTATCGCCGCGGCGATCAATAATATACGACCGGTCGCCGGAACCGGACCTCGCGGTCCGTTAGAGCAGATACCCGCCGGAGATCCCACCGTCGACAGCCTTGAGTTGCATGTATTCGACACCATCAAAGGCTCGGATTGGCTAGGCGATCAAGATGCGATCGAGATACTGGCGTCAGACGCCATCGACATCGTCTATGAATACGAGCATATGGGTTGCGTTTTCAGCCGCACGCCGGATGGCCGCATCGCCCAGCGTCGCTTCGGCGGTCACAGCGTCCCTCGTGCGTGTTACGCAGCCGACTGGACCGGCCACATGCTGCTGCAGACGATCCATGAACAAGCCCTGCGTCACGGCGTTCACTTTTACAGCGAATGGTACGTTCTGGATTTAATTGTTGAAGAGAATATCTGTTGCGGCGTTGTAGCGATGGATATCCTGACCGGCGAAATCCATACATTACGTGCAAAAGCAGTCATGTTTGGCACAGGGGGTTACGGACGGGCGTTTAAAGTAACAACTAACGCTCACGCGAACACCGGCGACGGCGTAGCAATGGCTTACAACGCTGGAGTTCCACTGATGGATATGGAGTTTGTGCAATTCCACCCTACGGGTCTCTATCGACTCGGCATCCTGATGACCGAGGCTTGCCGGGGTGAGGGAGGTTACCTAATCAACAATAAGGGTTCGCGCTTTATGGAGAATTACGCTCCAGAAAAGATGGAATTGGCTCCGCGTGACCTCGTCTCTCGCTCCGAGCAGATCGAGATCAACGAAGGGAGAGGGATCGGACCGGATGGGAAGGGCATTCACCTCGATATGACACATCTGGGGCGTGAAAAGATCGAAGAACGCTTGCCACAGGTGTTGAAAATCGCCCAAATCTTCGCGGGTGTAGACATCATTAAAGAGCCTGTACCCATACAACCTACAGCGCACTACAGCATGGGCGGCATCCCCACCGACGTTCATGGCCAGGTTATTGCCGATGCCGAGGGGAACCCGGTTGTCGGTTTTTACGCCGCCGGCGAGTGTGCCTGTGTTAGCGTGCATGGCGCGAATCGTCTGGGCACGAACAGTTTGCTTGAAGCTTCGGTCTTCGGCCGCCGATCCGGCTATGCCATCGCTGAATTCATCAAGGGCGGAGCAGAACTTCATCCGCTTCCCGGTGATCCCGGAAAGCATAGTCGCCAACGAATCGAACGACTAATGGACGATAGCATCGGAGATAAGCGGGAGTCGACTGCTGAAATCGGTCGTGAATTAAAAGAGATGATGACCAACAACTGCGGTATCTTTCGTGATGCCAACGGCTTACAGAGCGTATTAAATGAAGTGAAACAATTGCAGGAGCGTTTCCAAAATTCGCGCGTGATGGACAGAAGTCACCGCTTCAACACAGACATGCAAAACGCTCTGGAAACTGAAAATCTGCTCACTTTCAGCGAGGTGATCATTTCCGGCGCTCTGACCCGTACCGAGAGCCGGGGGGCGCATTCCCGCACAGATTTTCCAAAGCGGGACGACGATAACTGGCTCAAGCATACGATCGCACATAAAAACGGCGATGAGTTACCGATCTTGAGTTACAAGGATGTAAACATCAATTGGGAAAAGAATCCGCCTCAAGAACGCAAGTATTAACCGATTGCACCACTAGGAGCACTCATCATCATGTCAGGCAACGGTCACACCAAAACAGCAACATTACGTATTGAACGCTTTAACCCCGAAGTTGACAAGAAACCCGCATTTGAAGAGTTGCAGGTGGAACTGCTACCAGGAAAAACCGTCCTGGATGCATTGCTCGAGATCAAAGAAGAGCAGGATGGCAGCCTCACCTTTCGGCGTTCCTGCCGCCACGGGATCTGCGGCAGCTGCACGATGAACGTCAACGGTACGAACATGCTGGCCTGCGAATCAACGCTCACAGATCATGTAAATGAGGAAGGGTTGGTCACGATCCGACCTCTGGCATCCGTGCCAGTCATCAAAGATCTCGTCACAGATCGCAGCAGCTTTTGGGAGCAATACCAGCTTATTAAACCCTGGTTAACTTCACCGGAGGATGTGCCGGAGAAAGAATTTCTCATCAGCCCGGAGGAAGTCGACTCGCTGAACAACGCGGAACGATGCATCATGTGCGGTGCATGCTACTCGGCATGCCCTGTCATTAGCATTGACAAGGGCTTTGTCGGCCCACATGCCATGCTGAAGGCATTTTTACGGGTGTCGGACTCGCGCGACAACGACCACGATGTGCACATGACAGACATCGAAACTCTATGGGACTGCACAACCTGCTACATGTGTGCAACGCAGTGCCCCAAGGAGTTAGAGCCAGGCCAGGTTGCCAGCACTTTGCGCAGCCTGCTCGTTGAGGAAGGCAAAGTCCCGCGCACCCTCGGCGTTGCCCTGACCAGCGCATTCCGCAACAAAAACCCTTTCGAGATGGCGCATTCTGACCGCCTTGCATGGGCGGAGGGCCTACCTCTTCAAGACGGATTGGCAGAGCCGGTCGATGCACTTTACTTTGTGTGCTGCTTAGCCTGCTATGACCCGCGGGCGCAGAAGATCGCACAGGCGATGACTACTTCAATGGACGCGGTCGGGGTCAACCTCGGCACGCTCGGCAGCGAAGAGGTTTGCTGCGGAAGCGAGATGCAGCGCATCGGCGAGATGGGGTTGTTTGAGATGATGGTCGAGGAATTAACGGAGTCACTCAATAAGCCCCAAACCCAACAGATCGTTACTGCCTCGCCACATTGCTTCGATGTTTTCAGCAATCACTATCCCGACCTCAATCTCAATGTAGAACACTACACACAGCATGTTGCCCGTTTAATCGCAGATGGGCAAATTGAGTTCAAGGGCGAGGTTAACAAGCGCGTCACCTATCATGATCCCTGCTACCTGGGCATCCAAAACGACATCTTCGACGAACCGCGCTCCATCCTCCAGAGCATTCCCGGCATCGAATTGGTTGAGATGGAACGCAGCCGAAAGCAGAGCCTATGCTGCGGCGGTGGTGGTGGTCGGATGTGGTTTGAAGGGCACGCCTCCGGGGCTCATTTATCCCATGAACGGGTGCGTGAGGCGGTCAGCACAGGCGCGCAGATACTTGCCACAGCCTGCCCGTTCTGCCTGAACATGCTCGATGATGCTGTGAAAACGCTTGCTCTGGATGATCAAATCGAAGTCAAAGACATCATGGAGTTGGTTGTCGAGGCGAGCTGACCTTAACTTCACAATAAAAGGGGCGTAATAGGGGCTGTCCAGAGCTACTTCTCGGACAGCCCCCTTAATTTAAACCGATAGGGGTAGGAAGAACCGGTTGAGTTCCCGGTCCCTCCCCCCTCCGAACCGGACGTGCGGATCTCCCGCATCCGG
>JAUWFP010000028.1 GCA_030606845.1 Anaerolineales bacterium
GAATTAATGGCATTGATGCCTCCATCACAAAAAAGACGACCTGAGCCCAGCCCACGCCGTCTTTATCAACGATCCCTTCTTGTCAGAGCGGGTGGGTCTACGCGCGCACTATGCCCACATGATGGTGGGCAGATGCGTCTCGTGTGTGGTGCGTGGACCCAGTATTCATAATTACAGATTATAGCACAGGGGGTAATCGTCAAACCCCGCATTGTGAAGGGCGGTGAGCAGCGATCCAGAGCGAATTACTTCACTGGCGCGATTGATGTCTGCTGAGTACGGTCGATCGTGTTCAATAAAACCGACAGATTTACGGATGTGTTTAAGCGCAGCAAGTGTTCCCGTGCCTGGAGATTTCCCGGGGGTTTCCTTCATGCGCAAATCAAGAGCCTGGGAAGCGCAGATGAGTTCGATTGCGGTGATGCGGGTCAAGTTCTCGACAATGAGTCGAAGATTTCTGGCGGCTGTAGTCGAGTTAGAGTTATGGTCTTCCTGGCCGGCAGAAGTCGGCACGGAAGAAGTTGAATTAGGATTGGCCAGAGCTTGATTTTCAAGCGCCAATGAGCCTGCTGTGTAATGAAGCATCATTAAGCCCGAGTAGAGACCGATTTTGTCGCGATCTGCGATAAGCATGGCCGGGAGGTTAGCATTCATATCGGCAGACAAAAGTCTGAAGGTCCGCCGCTCTGATATTGAACCAGCCTCTGAAAGGGCTATTTTTAGATAATCGGCGGCAAGACCTACAGGTTCTCCATGGAAATTTCCCCCTGAGAGGACATCATCGCCAAATAATAGGGGATTATCGGTTGCGGAGTTAATCTCAATATTGCTGACCGTTTCGGCGTAAGCGAGCGTATCCCAAATCGGACCAAGGACTTGAGGGCAGCAGCGCAGGCTGTAAGCGTCTTGTATCCTTGCAGTGCTATCGATAAGCTGGCTGCCTGCAATAAGCTTGCGCATCCTTTGAGCGACAGCTTGTTGGCCGGGGTAAGGCCTCGCTGCATGGATCCGTTCATCGAGCGCGGCAGAAACGCCGAGAAGGGCATCGAGGGTCATAGACGAAACGATTTCATTCGAGAAAAGCAAGCGCTGCGAATCGACGACGGCCAAAGCGAGAAGAGCCGTCGAGAAAGACGCGCCGTTTATGAGCGCTAAGCCTTCTTTAGGGCCGAGCGAAATGCGGGCGATGCCAGCTTTGTTCATAGCCTCACGAGACGGGAGTAGGCAATCTTCAAACCAGGCTTGCACCTCAGTATCACCGAACACATGCGCGTCGGAATTTGTAATAACCAGGGCGAGTTGAGCTAGTTGTGCGAGATCTCCCGATGAGCCTAATGAGCCTTGGGAGGGAATGTAGGGGGTCACACCTTTATTCAGTAACGAAAGGAGGACTTCGATTATTTCGGCTCGAACGCCAGAGTATCCAAGTGCAAGAGAATTTGCACGAATGAGAATCGCAGCCCTAACGACCTCCTCTGGGAAGGGATCTCCGACTGCAACTGCGTGACTCAGAACTAGATTCTCAGAGATCTTTGATGCCTGGGTTGAATCCAGGTGCCTATCTGCAAAAATGCCGTAACCAGTATTCACGCCATAGATTGGGGTCTTGGAAGATGCAAGCCTTTTAAGGTTCTTGGCAGATTGGTCAATACGATCTCTTGCTGATATAGCGAGATCAACTCGAGCGTTGCGCCGTGCAACGGATTCTAGCTGTGCAAGTGTGAGATGGTTACCATCGATCGAGACAGAGCTCGGAGAGGGGTTATCCTTGGAAGGAGCGGTTCGCTTGGTCATTTCATTAAATCTCTTTTCGTCGACACGTGGTTGGCTTGTGAGAAGAAGCGTAAAAAGTATAGCATGAGGGCGCTTCCGTGGTATGCTAAACGTCGAAAAAGATGAGGGACTTCTCCACAAAAAAAGTATGCTATTTATTCCAATTATCGCTCTCCTACTCTCTGCGGGCGCAACATGGCTGGTCCGCAATCGCCCATCTCGGACTCAATGGGCTGTAAGTACGTTGCTCGTATTGCTCGTCTGGTTATTGTCATTACTGATGCTCGCGGCGATACCGAATACTGCTAGTTTCTCAATCTGGCAACCAGCAAACTTATTTCAAACCCCTTTGAAATTTTCACTCGACAGAATGAGCTGGGGGCTTACATATTGCATTTCAACCGTTCTTCTCTCGATGCTTCTTACGGCTGCAGCAAGGTCGGATAGCGCCTCGACAGGCGTACGGGTTTTCTGGTTTGTCTTCGCAGCGCTGGCCATGCTGGTTGCTTTCGCGATCAACTTGCTCACCATAGCACTTACATTAGCATTATTAGATTTATGTTCTTTTGTTTACTTTATTTACTTTGCGGAAAACGTGGGCGATATTCGCAGAACGATTGTTCGAGCGGGTGTCGACCTGGTGAGTGTTTTATTAATCGTCGCGGCCGCCTGGATTAACTCAATCGATGGAATTGGAGCAGGTCTTAACGCTGCGTCCTTCTCTGCGTCGGCAGCAATAATGTTTCTCATGGGGATTTTATTGCGGTTGGGAGTGATCCCATTAGATTTAGCTTTGCCTTCTCTTTCCCCTCTCCGGAGAGGGGCAGATTCAATATTGCGTTTAATACCGCCGGCACTTGCGTTATTCCTGCTCGCCAGATTTCTTGAAAACGGGACACCGCCAACCATAAGATTGTGGCTAACATTGGCAGGGGTGATAGGCATCCTTCTTGGAGGAGTTCGCTGGTTGTTGGAAGAGGACCAGGTCTTGTCACGACCGTTTTTTATTATGGGTCTCGCGGGTGTTGGAATTCTGGCAAGCAGCAACGCTTCTGCGAATGGTGATGTCCTTTTCGCTACAAGTACAATAATGTTGCTTGTTGGAGCAATGCTATCGCTCATCAAGGTCCATACACCATCACATCGCATTTGGCCAATTATTGCCGCGGCGCTGCTGATTGGAATGCTGTGGAGTCCGGGAGGGTTGACTGCCTCGGCAATGGGTCTATCAGCGTTGAATGAGGGAGTATGGATTCAGACGTTGATAGGAATTATTGGACTAAGCAGCCTCTCTCTCGGTGCGATCCACCTCTTCTTTTCGGAAGAGGAGCCTTGGCCGAGCAGTGAAAGTCTCGTTCGTGTCATGTACAGCATGGGCTTGGCACTACCGGCTTTGGTTAGTATTGGGCTGGGTTTCTGGATTGAAGGGACTTCCAGTATTGCCGGAGGGGTCGTTACATTGGTAGCAGGGGCAATTGGTGTGGGTGCATTCTTTGTATTGCGTAACCTTCAAGGGAGGGAAATTAATCGATGGAGGTCTTTGTTCCTGCGCATAAATCCACAATGGATATTCACATTGATATGGAACATCCTTCGTCATTTCCTTCGCATGGCAAGATCAATTGGCGAACTATTCGAGGGTGAAGCTGCAATGCTTTGGATGTTTGCCTTCGTAGCAGTACTCCTTCTCGCTTTGAGGTGATCTTAGATGGCTTGGCTCAATAATACCTTGTTTTTACCTGTGATCATTCTCTTCATCACGGGGAGCGCTCTCGCTCTCACGAGACCACAGCCAAGATCAATGATTATTCTTGCGGTGCAATACATAGGCGTCGCGGGGCTGGCATCTACGAGTTTGCCGGCCGCAGGCGTTGCAGCAAAATTGGTAACCGGTTTACTGGTATGTGTAATCTTGTACCTTGGAATTCGACAAATTGGTGATGGTCCTATGCAAGGGGATGATCAGCTGCTATCTGCAAATCTACCTTTTAGTATCATTGCATTGTTTCTTGTAACGGTTGCATCTGTAAGTGTTGCAAGAAGCAATTTGTTTGCACAATATGACATAAGAATGGAGGCGAGTGTGGGGGCCTTGTTCCTTATCGCTTCCAGTCTATTGAATTTGGGATTAGGAACGGATCAGCTTAGAATTGGAATCGGTTTGCTTACATTTGTGTCGGGTGCTGAATTAATCTACGGTTTCATTGAACCTTCGTTGGCGCTGATTGCTTTGCTGGCAATGGTTCACCTGGGTATCGTCCTCGTATTCAGTTACATCATTTCTATCCAGATGCGCTATCTGATGTCGGAGAATCGTGACCCATGAGTGCGGGCCTGATTATTTTCCTGTTCACTCTTATATATTCGTTGTTGTGCTTGGTGCTGCGACACCAGCGAACGGCGTCTGCGTTGGCTGCTGCGATTGGGGCTGGATCCATAGCAGCGTTTGTGTTGTTGGTCCCATTTGATGATGCATTCCTCTTCGGGGAATTTTCAATTAAATTCGCGAGTGAGTGGATAATCTTGGGGCGTACCTTTTCGTTGAGTGAGAATGTTCGACCGCTAATTGGTTTTCTCTACCTGGCTGGGGCTTTTCTCTTGCCTGCAGCATGGCTTGTAAATGTGAATCGATTCTTCCCATCTGTTGCGTTATTAATTCTGGCAATTGTAGCTGCATCGCTAATGGTCGATCCATTTGTGTTTGCAGCAGTATTTATTGAGCTGGCAGCTATGGGGGCCGTGTTTGTTCTTGTTACACAACAACATCCCCGGAGCACCGGCGCAACTAGAATGTTGATTCTATACACGTTTGCGATGGTTAGCATCCTATTCACCGGCTCGTTGCTAGAAGTTGCTGGAATTACGAGCGCAACTCCAGTTCTAGCTATGCGGGTGACATTTATGCTGGGCTTAGGCTTTGCGATTTTGATGACAGTCCCACCTTTTCATCTATGGGTGCCAAAATCTGCCGAGGAGTCAGACCCATATATTTTGGTATTTATCCTGGTCATCCTTCAGAGTGCTGGTTTTTTCTTCTTGCTGAGATTCTTGGACAGTTACGTATGGATAAGAGAGCAAACTTTAATTTACGATGGGATTCGAATCGCGGGGATTATTACAACGGTTTTAGCGGTTCTGCTCTCGGCAAGTCAAAGGGACATCAAGAAATTAATGGCCTATGCATTGATGGTTGATTTGGGTGTGATGTTGATCGCAATTGGATCAGGAACCGAAGATGCTTTCCGTCTTGCATTAAGCCTCAGCGCTGTGCGCGTGATTGCACTTGGTGTGCTTGCGTTGGGGTTATCGTATTTGTGCAGTACAGAGCGTTTAGTGAGTCAGATGCGAGGCGTAGGATATAAAATGCCTTTTGCCGCGGCCGCATTTCTTGTTGGATTGCTCTCGGTTGCGGGAACACCGCTCACAGCAGGCTTTCCTGGAAGATGGTCTCTCTTAACCGTAGTGCTTCATGCAGATAAGCTTGCAGCAGGCACGGTAATATTCTCAATGATTGGATTGGGAGTGCTCGTAATTAGATGGGCGGCAATCCTTTTCGGAAGAGGGGATGGCGAGGACATAACCACGATGTCAAAAGAGCCCCGTATCTTCCTTCTGGGAGGAATTATTTTATTGTTGCTTCTTGGCTTATTCCCGCAGTTTATCTTTCCCTGGGTTGAAAATGTTGCGTCCGGACTAACAAATCTATTTTCATAAAGATCTACAAATATCGGGACTAACCGCCTTTTCCACAGGAGGCAGGAATATGGATCAAAAACAGATTGAGAAAAGGCTTAAATGGCTTGATGAGCAGAGGATAAAAGACTCCGAACAATTGCAGGCTCTTCTTGACCGAAACAAATTTCTAGAAGAAGCCATTGAGAAACTCGACAAAAAGATCTTAGGGCTATCTGATGAAACTTCCCGATCAGCTGCTCTTGCCACGAGGATACATCAAATGGATGATGCTTTAGCGAAGCATCGTAATGAGATATCGCGGCAATTAAAAGATGTCGAAGAAAGACGCACCGAGAAAGAAAAAAGCCTTGAAGCCCTCCGTAAGACAGACCAAAAAGGATTCTCCAAAAAACTAGACGATGTTCGCAAGGAACTATTGCGGCTAGAAAAATTCGAACAGCTCCTGGAGAATCGTCGTAAGGAGGAGATTCGAATAAATAAAGAGCTCAATACTATAAAGGAACAGCAAGAGAGCATGGTTGAAGAGTTCGAAGCGGGAAAGCGAACAACGGTCTCCTTGAGTGAAAATCAAAAACATGTCAGCAAGCGTTTAACAAAGACTGAAAGCCTACTCGAAAGACACAAGAAAGGTCTTGATGGGGCTACTGCAAGGGCAGATGCATTGGAAAACTTATCTCGTCGGTTGGAGGTGCGTGCGAATGAATTTCAAGCGAGCGAGAAAGAGCGCAGCGGAGCGCAGGAACTCTGGATGGAAAGTCAAGGGCTGAAGATTGTAGAGTTTGAGAAGACTATAAAAGGATGGGGGCAGAGCCATTCAGCTTTTGAGAAGAGGGCTGAAGCGATCGATGAGCGAATGATTGCGTACGAAGAAACACATCGGAATTTAAAGCAGATGCAAAGCGAACTCGAAGAAGTTATTGAACGATTAGAGCGCAGGATAACCGAGGTAGGTGAAATGCAGCGCCTTGCTGAAGACCGGATGAAGCATAGCTGGGGAGAGTTTCAATCAGAAGATCACCGGCGCTGGAGCACGTATACCTTAACCATGGATGAGCGCTGGAACGAACATACGAGGCTGCACGATAAACTGCGATCTGAGAGCGACGAGATTTCATCGAACCTTAGCAATGGACTAGAGAGGTTGGGAGAGGTCGAAGTAAGCGATAGAAGGCGACTGGCCGAGCTGTTGTCTACGCTTCGAGAATGGATGACGGAATTAGACTCAAGAGGCAGGTAACCCTCTAAATAAGTGCTTGCAGGAAGTTTCCATGCGTGTAATTGGAACAGCAGGACATGTGGATCACGGTAAATCATCTCTCGTTCAAGCGATAACCGGGATCAATCCAGACCGGCTTGCGGAAGAACAGAGAAGGCAGATGACGATCGACTTGGGATTCGCCTGGCTGACTTTGCCGAATGGCGAATCCGTTGGCATTATCGACGTTCCAGGACATCGAGATTTTATCGAGAACATGTTGGCTGGAGCAGGGGGGATCGATGCGGTTCTCTTTGTCGTCGCGGCAGACGAGGGAATAATGCCGCAAACAAAAGAGCACCTATCAATCTTGGACCTTCTAAATGTAAAAAAAGGCGTCGTCGCGCTAACGAAGACCGACATTGTTGATGAAGAGTGGCTGGACTTGGTTGAAGATGACGTCGCGAAGCTAGTAAGCGTCTCTTCGCTTGGGCAATCACCGATTGTACGAGTCTCAGCAAAGACGGGCGAAGGTCTCGATGAGTTGGTGGCGGCGCTTCAAAATATCTTGCAGGAAATTCCTCGACGCAAGGATCGAGGTGCTCCGCGATTGCCCATTGATCGGATATTCACAATCGCTGGTTTCGGGACCGTTGTAACAGGGACGCTGCTCGATGGCATATTTTCGGTTGGTGATTCGGTCGAGATCCACCCGGGTGGTTCTAACGGGAGAATCCGAGGCCTGCAAACGCATAAAGAGAAATTGGACCATGCCCTCCAGGGGAGCAGGGTGGCGGTGAATATCAGCGGAATAGAAGTGGATGATGTGGAGCGCGGAGAAGTCGTAATAAAACCTGGTTCCTACAAATCAACGAGCATGATCGATGTCCACTTTCGATTGTTGGAAGAAGCGGATCATGGTTTGAGTCATAATCAAGAAGTCAAACTGTATGCTGGTGCGGCGCAGCGCATTGCGAAGGTCCGCTTGTTGGGGCGTGAGAAGCTCAACCCGGGCGAAGAAGGTTGGCTGCAGCTTCTTCTCTCAACCCCCGTCATCATTATCCGGGGAGACCGATTTATATTGCGGCGACCCTCACCCAGCTCGACGTTAGGAGGCGGGGTGGTAGCTGATGCACATCCAAAAAGAAGGCATCGATTAAAGGACCATGCTGTAATTGAACAACTAGAAGCCTTTCTTCGAGGAACGCCCGCGACTGTTCTACAACGAACGCTAGAAAGGATAGGGCCAGTATCCTTATCTGATGGTTTGAAAGAGGCGGGCATCTCTGACGATGAAGCAGAAGAAGCCATTAAAGAATTAATTCAAAACGGGGAACTGATCTCACTCAACAATAGTGAATTGTCTGTGGGTTCTTCTTCGTTTGTCATGGATAAGAACACCTGGCTGATGATCGTTGAGCGGATTCGAAAAATCTTAGCTGATTACCATAACGCAAATCCACTCAAAATCGGGATGCCAATTGAAGAATTACGCAGCAAAATAGGGATGGAGACAAAACTAGCAACTTTCCTGTTGGAGCAGGCAGTAACAGATGGAACGGTTGTAATATTTCCGGGATTTGTGTCTTTAAAGGACCACAGTGTCCAGCTCGATGATGCTGAGAAAATACTGGTGGATCGACTTTTATTGAAATTCGATTCTGATCCCTATGCCCCGCCATCTTTAAAAGAGACCACGCAGGAAATAGGAGATGATCTGGTCCGCTTTCTGCTTGAGAGCGGATCGCTGGTACAGGTATCAGAGGACGTTATATTTAAAGCGGATACATATGAAGAGATGGTTGATAAGGTAAAGGAAGATCTAAAGAAAAGAGAAACGCTCACAGTCGCAGATGTTCGTGATAAATTCCAAACATCGAGAAAATACGCGCTAGCGTTGATGGAACATCTTGATGCGGTTGGAGTAACGGTACGAGAAGGAGATTCGCGGCGCCTAGTCTAAGAAGTGCCACTCGCCATTTACCATCACCCCCGAAGGTTTAATCGCGGGCAATTCAGAATTGTCTAGAAGGAATGGATCCTCATCTAGCACGATAAGGTCGGCGAGATATCCGGGAAGAAGCTTCCCCAGCTTAGATCCGAGACCAATGGATTGTGCAGGCCAGACCGAATAGGCATTGAAGGCTTCTTGAAGATTGATCCTTTGATCAGGAACCCAGGATACTGCATTCGCATCGCAATCAAGTGGTTTGCGGGTGACTGCAGCATGAATCCCAATAAAGGGGTTTGCAGAATCAACCGGGGCATCTGAGCCGAATATCAGCTTCGAACCCGCGTCTATTTGAGAACGCCATCCATAGCTTTGCTGGACTCTATCGCCCCAATAGCGATCCGCCATCTGCATGTCAGAGGTTGCATGGATGGGTTGCATCGATACGATGATTTCAAGATCCGCCGGTCTTTGCGTATCCTCTGGCGAGATTAACTGGAGGTGCTCGATTCGATGAGCAAGGGGTTTGATGCGGTTCTTCGCTTCGAATGTCCGCAGCTCTTCAAATGCATCCAGAACTACGCGATTTGCTCGATCGCCAATGGCATGTATGGCGAGCGCAAGTCCGTTCACTGCTGCTTTCTTACCGATTTCTGTAATTTCATCTGCTGTTAAAAGAAGGAATCCCGAGTTATTTGCATCATCTTCGTAAGGTTTGAGCATCGCTGCCGTGTGTGGTCCTAAGGCGCCATCAGAAAACAATTTAACCGCACCAATGCGGATCCAATCATCCCCTGAACCGGTGCGCAAGCCGGCATCCATGGCACTTTCAAAATCATCAAAGCGGATTGATTTTACAACTCGAAGTCGCTGTAACGAATCCTCTCTAAGTAATTGAAGCGCTTGAAGACACCTTTTACCGTCGAAATCATGTATTGAGGTGATGCCTAAGCGGAGAAGCTCATCCTGTCCACGCAGCATTATCTGGGATAGATCAGAAGGAGAAGGTCGAGGGATGAGATCGTCGACGAGAAGCGTGGCAAATTCGTACAGGATCCCTGTGAGGCTTCCGTCTTCTCCGCGCTGAAGCTTTCCTTTAGGCGGGTCTACTGATTTAGCGCTCAATCCAGCCAGATTGAGGGCGGCTGTATTCGCCCAAGCAGCGTGGAGAGATTTGGCGGTGATATATGCAGGGTTGCCAGATGTGACTCGATCAAGCTCCTCTTTCGTGCCATATCGTCCCCATAAGTTTTGATCCCATCCATGTCCGCGTACCCACTCACCGGGTTGGAGCGTCTTGACTCTGCGCTGAATTCGGGCAAGGCACTCGTCGACCGATTTTGTTTCACAATTAATTTGCTCATGATGTAGCGAGAATTTCTCGAAGTGGATGTGGGAGTCCGTCAAGCCGGGAAGGATTACTCGTCCGCAAAGGTCGAGCTTTGTAAAGTTAGAGGGAATAGTTTGTAGAAGATGCGCTCTATCGCCGATTGCTAGGATATGGCCGTCTTGAATTGCCAGGCTTTCGACTGGGCCGGGAGGGTCACCAAATGTATAGATAATGGCGTTTTCAAGAAGCAGACCGCCAGGGTTTAGCATAATTTCATCCAGGTCTTCAAAGGAGATGACAGGTTACATTCAGATGATGCAACTCCCATCGAGCATCAGGAGCGTCGAACCTTAAAACTGCGTAGCCTGTGTTAGCGAAGCCGAGTCGTATTGGCCGGACCCTTCCCGGAGATGGCGAAATACCAAGCACAGCATGAAGTGCCGCGCCCAGTATCGCTCCATGGCTGACGACCAGGTATGATCCTGCTGGCCGCCGGAGGAGGTGCTGCATTGCATTTGCAGCTCGGATAAACAGATCCCATCTGCTTTCTCCGGTTTCGAAGAGTGGATCATAAGCTGTATCGTGGGGTTGAGACGCATAATGGAGCTTCACTTCTGAAAATGGTTTACCTTCAGCCTTCCCTGACTGGCGCTCACACCAAATTTCATCGTACTCAATAGGCAGCTTCATGCCGGAGGCAATGATTTCAGCGGTTTGTTTTGCTCGCAGTAGGGGGCTGGCAACGATAGCGTCAAAAGAAACGTCGTGATCTTTCCAATAACGTGATAAAGAGCGACTCTGTTCTATGCCTTCTTCAGTTAATGGGTAGTCCTTTTGACCTTGAAAGATCCCTTTTACATTGCCGGTGGAGAGACCGTGGCGAAGAAGTGTTATCTTGTGATCCATTCAGATACCATCCTTGGAAATCGATCAACGAATATTCTATGTACCAATCTCAGAACGTCATCTTAGCGCTTTGTTAATAGCACAATACGCGGTGGCGAGGTCGATGCCTTGGCGGCTGCCTTCGAGTGATCGATCTGAGCCTGCCAGAAGACCGCCGGCAGCGTAAAGATTCTTAAACATTGGTTTCTCGTCAAGCCCGAGTGGCTGCATGTGAGAATTTACGCGAATGCCAGCACTTGCATATGCTTGTCGATGGAAAAGCGATAACCCAATCCAATCTGATCGACTAGCCGGATGGAGTACTGGAAGGTCGAAAACAGATTCGCGGATGCGATGGTCTTGTTGAGCAACCAAGCCGCCATTCAAAATGCCTCCTGTCGCTAGCAGGACTACATCCGCGTCAAGTTGAATAGTGCGACCAGTAGAATGCAGGACAACTCCAGCCACGCGCTTTCCACGGCTTCGGCCATCAATGCGGCCAATCACACTGACGCCCTCAATTAATGTTGCACCGAGGGCCTGGGCTTGTCGGAGAAGGATACGCTCGATTCGAAGTCCTGGTACCGATGGCGGCAGCGTAGGAATCTCAAAGATCTCTATGCCAAGCGAATCCTCCAGGTCTTCGTGTATCTCGGAATGATTTTGAAAGCCGAGCACAGCTGGAAGCCCGAGACGTTTAACCCCAGGAAGGAGCGGCCTCCACATGCGAATTATCTCCTCGCGCCATTCAGAATCTTCAAAGAGGAGCGCGTAATCTGTTGAATACGCATCTCGACGATCAGGAGGTTCGAGCAAGGGCAAATCTATGACTTTCGCAATCGTGATACCGGCTTTGAGCGCTCGTTTTTGAATCATCCCGGGAAAAAAATCTCGGAACCCACTGAAGTGACCCAATACGATTGGCCCGTCTGAGTTGAGATAACCCCTGGCGATGCCGGAGGGGGCAAAGGATGTTCGTTTAATGGATCCCAGTGCAGTAAGGATTGGTACACTCTTCGAAAGCTTACCGCTAAAGGGATAGTCGGCACGCAGCATTAGATCTCGAAACTTGGATATTGAATCCTTTAGATTGGCTTTGCCGGCAAGTTGATATGGGTGGTGGTCCGGAAGGCTCCCTAAAGATCTGGATGGTGCACTTCTATCCAGGACATCGATGCAGCCGTGGGATATCGATAATCCACCGCGACCTTTAAAGACGGTTGTGACTTTTGCGCCTCGATCGGCGGCGAGAATAGATGCATATAGCCCCGCGAGACCACCGCCAACGATAATGATATGTGTCAAGAGCGATTCTCCGATTCTGGTCCAGCAGCGAGCAAATCGAGGTAGATGCGGCGTGAGAATTCCATTTGTTGGAGTGTGCTCCCCCAGGCTACAGGTCTTATTCCCCGCCAGCGCTCGTATAGAAAATTATGGAGACCTTTTAAAGAGGGGGGTGATGAGGAGTGTTCTAACGAAATCGCGTATGTGCGGTAAGCGCAAAAGCCAGCCTGGCAGGGTCCCATTCCTATACGCAGATCACGTCTGAGGTCATCTAGGTCGGTACCGGAACCGGTTTTTTCAAGAGCGAACTCAATGTCGCCGCGCATCACGAGTTCACACTCGCAAACAACCTGATCAGCAATGGCGTGAGAATGCTGATGCTCGAGCTTCTCTAAACGGGAGGTCAGGCTATAGAATTGGCCGGTCTCGTGTGGAAGAGGGGTTGATGCAGTGGAGCACTTCTGATCGATCTCAAGCTTATCGCAAATAAGATCAACCGCTTCCTCCGCCATCAATCTAAAAGTTGTCAGCTTGCCGCCGATCACACTGATAAAACATTGAAGGCCATCGGTTTCCTCGTGATCCAGGATCACATGTGCTCGGAGCAAGTTGCGGGTTTGTGCGTCACCGTTCTCGACTGGCCGGTAAAGCGGGCGAATACCAGCCCAGGTCCGAAGTGGTCTGCTGTCCCGTAATCCCGGCAGTAGAAGATCTCCTTCCGCGAGCAAAAGATCGACTTCCCAGGGTTCAATATCCAAGGAAGTGGGTTCTTTGACTGGAACATCCGTCGTACCAAGGATTGATACAGTACCTACAGGGACGATAATATCGCCGTCTGAAGGCGGCTTGCAGCGGTTAACGACGGTGTTGACAAGACGGTGGGACATGGCGACAAGTGTCCCTTTACCGAGGGCAAGGGGCAATTCAGCCCCTGCCATGTTTGTTATTGTCTTTGCCCACGGACCCGCGGCATTGATGAAGAGATTTGCGGAAAGGCTTAGGCTTTCAACGTTTGATAAATCGCTGATCTTGGCTTCAACCAAACAGTCTTGATGTCTGGTCACGCTTTCCAATCGGTGACGCAGCAGCACAACGCCGCCATGGTCCTGAATGCCTTTCACTAACGAGTGAGCCAGGTCGAAGGAGTCGATAGATGCGTCTTGAACGAGAAAGGATCGAGAAATTCTCGGATTGAGTAAGGGTTCTCGCTCAAGCAATGCTGAGAGCGAAATCTCCTCTGCAGGAATGTTCAAATGGGAGCATGCACTAAACCAGCGATCAGGATAATCAACGGGGTCAGCTGGAGTTGCTACGAAGATTCCGCCGGTATCTTCAATGGTATGCGCGGCAATCTTTCTGAGAATGCGATTTTCTGAGGCGCAATCACGCGCGGAGACGGGATCGGAAAGAGCGTAGCGACCGCCAGAGTGCAGCAGACCATGGTGACGGCCTGAGGTTCCCTGACCGATGTCGGATTGTTCGATAAGGACAACTTTAAGGCCGCGCAAAGCAGCATCCCAGGCAATACCAAGCCCGGTTGCTCCGCCGCCGATGACGAGAACTTGAGTAGAAAGAGAGGACATGCCGCGGCCATTTTCGCACAGAACAGGTGCTTGTCAACGCGCAGAGGAGCGAATTGTATATATAAAGGAGGAAAATTAATCAGAGAGATGGCGGATGAATTCGAGCTGAGTTGAGCTTCCCTCATAACCTAAGGCGACGAAGAACGCATGCGCACATGTTCGAACAACATCCGTACGCAGGAGAAGGCGTGAGCGGTCTGATTGGCGCGCCCAAGTCTCGGCTGCCGCCATAAGCCGGCTCCCGATTCCTTGTCGCCTCCTATCTTTATGAACAACAATAGATACGACGACTGCTGTCTCTGAATCGACAAGATCATGCGCAACACGTAGATGCGCATAGCCATAAAGGAGTTCTCCTTCTACAGCTAG
>JAUWFP010000068.1 GCA_030606845.1 Anaerolineales bacterium
TCTCCAATATGTTGGACTAACTCATCGACCGGTACATACATGGTCCCCCCATTCTCCGGGGCGCCGTAATCCTGAACCCATAGCACGGTCCCATCGGCGCCTACCAACACAAAGGTGTGTCCGGGCTCACCGCTGCCTACAGCCCATTTCAACACTCCAAAGGCTTCCGACACGTCGTGGTCCGCATCCGTCAACAGCGGGATGCGGGTCCCGTATTCCGCGGCGGCTTGAGTCAGCTCCGCGGGTGAATCAAAGGCAATGCTGAGGAAGGCAACATCGAGAGCTTGAAAATCTGGGTCGTTTTGCAGATCAACGATCTGCTGAAGGCAAGGCGGTCAACCAAGCGCCATGTGAAAGTACAGCAGCACCGGTTGTTCGCCGCGGTAATCGGATAGTGAAACTGTGTCACCATCGGCTGCTAGAAGGCTGAATTCTGGCGCGCGATCGCCAGCTTCCACTCCGGACTCCGGCGCGCCGCACGCAGTGATAAGAATCGCCGCCAACGCCATGGAGATGATCAAGAAGAACCGTCGAAGTCTTCTTGTGGAAATCACTTTATGATCCATGTTTCTACCCTCCTATGTGCGATAGAGCTTGCCAGTCTGGCACGAAATTCATAGTACGTCCTCGCCCATGAGCTGGTGCTGCTCGCGTGTGAGCTCACCCTGTGCGTACCGCTGGTCAAGGATCTCGCGTGCGCCCAATCGGCTTCTCTCTACCGAAAACCCTGTGTTCGATCCGCCAGTCAAGACAAGCTTTGCCAGCCACACGGCGCCAGCGATCAACAAGCCCCAGAACAGGAGCATGAGTAGTAATCCAAAGAAACCAAATCCCATCATCATCGTGAACTCTCCTTACATATGACGATAAAACCTAAAAACTCGACATCATCGGATGCCTGAGTCTCCTCTCCTTTCAGTTCAAATCTGAAACCATCTGTTGGTAGAGATCGACCGCGATCTCTCCGCGTGCGTAGCGAATATCAAGGATTTCCCGCGGGGATGCATGAGCGTCACTCGGAGTCTGGCGAGAGGTGAAAGCTGACCCACCTGCTGTAAAACGACGTACCACCCAGACGATCAAGGAGATGACGATTACGATGATGGCCAGGTTGAAAATCAACCCGATCCACCCGAAGGAACTGAACCCACCTAATCCACCAAATCCGCAACATCCTGAAAACCAACCCATCATGTTAGATACTCCTTTCCTTGTGAAACGCTCATTGAAGAGCGTTCCTTTATGGTATGAAAGGATCTTAGCTGCCCTTTATAAAGGCGTCTTAACTTTAATATATGGATTCGGTAAAGAAATTCGGAAGGGCGGACGCCTCATTCGTTGGGGGAGGAACCATAATCCGACACTAATAATCTCATCTAATACCCGGAGAGCTTTCGATAGACTGCTGGAAATTGCTCAGTACATGTCTGAGGAGCGCCGATGAGGTGCGGAGGGAGAGGATCTTAATCCGGTGGAGTTTTTTATAACCTATTGAGCGTTCATTCCGAATGCGCAAAACCTGACTGCAAGGCGAATGTTACTGCCTCCACCCGATTTCTCACCCCGAGCTTGGAGAGGATGTTGCTAACGTGGGTCTTCACGGTGGATTGCTCGATGAAAAGCGCTTCTGCGATTTCGTTGTTGCTCAGACCTTGAACCATTAAGCGCAGGACGTCTAGCTCTCGCGAGCTGAGGTCGGTCGGAAGCCCTGACACAGCCTTGGAGTGTGGACGGGTAGCTACGTTAGGATTTGTAGGACCAGAGCCTTGCTCCTTCAGTTGATCGTAACGCTTTAGTTTACCCAGAATGGCGGCCATGAGATCTTCAGCATGAATCGGTTTCAGCAAGTAATCATCCGCCCCCAGTTCTTTGCCAAAGCGAATATCCTCGGCTTCCCCCTTTGCGGTCAGGAAGATGAATGGGATCTGAAGGTATATAGGAGTTTGACGCACGCGTTGATAAAGGTGGTAGCCGTTCATTTCAGGCATCATGACGTCAGCGATGATCAGATCCGGAATCTGTTCGCGGAGGATATCAAGGGCCTGCAATCCACTCGAAGCTTTGAGAACGTTGAAACCCTCCAATTGGAGAATGTCCGCTAAGCTGTCGAGGATCGCCGGCTCATCATCCACAACTAGAATTGTCCGCAGCTCAGGCATGATATATTCCTTTATTGGCCTCTTTTTCCAAATGCGACATACTCATTCTTCTCCTAGATTGCGTGGCAGCCAGACTTGAAAGGTGCTTCCCACCCCCAACGCGCTCTCAACCTGTATCTCGCCGCCATGTAAGTGCACGAGTTTCCCGGCGATGGCCAAGCCCAGTCCTGCGCCTTGTAGGTCAATGCGGATTCGATCGCCGCCTTTGAAACTCGAATAGAGTTTCGAGAGCTCATCCTTGGAAATCCCCATTCCATCGTCGCGGATAGAAACCCGGATCATCTCTTGACGGATCTCGGCCCCGATCCATACGTTTCCGCCTGCTTGGCTGAATTTGATCGCATTCTCGATCAGCCGCTTGAAAATCTCGCGCGTATAGTGTGCATGCCCATGCATTAAGAATTCGTCGGGAAGGAAATGATGAAACGTTACGCCCCGCTTCCTGGCCTGGTCCTGATACTCTTCCAGTAGTTGCTGGAGATCCATTGAAAGGTCGATCTTCTGATAGAGGATCTGGAACTCGACACCGACCGCACCGCTCTGAATATAGACGAACAACGTCAGATCCTCGAATAACTTCACGAATCGGGATAACGTTGCTTGCATAACACGGGCGATATCATCCGCCTCTCCAGGAGCAACACTCGCTATTCGCTCCTGATACACCCTCATATAGTTCTGAATGAGGTTGAGTGGAGCTCGGAACTCGGGATCGAAAGACTCGAAGCACGGTTCCCGCCTATGTTCGATTTTCGTCTTGATGACGGAATTGAGCTCCTTGGCACGCTGCAGCTTCGACCGCAGCATCGTGATCAGTTTATCAGGATCAAACGGCTTCTTCACATAGAGATCAGCGCCGAGTTCGTAGCCAAGCTTGAGATCGGCGGTTCCGCTCTTGGCGCTGAGGAAAACAAAGGGGATGGAAAGCCAGTCGCGATTATCACGGACCTGCTTGAAGAACATGTATCCATCCATCTCGGGCATCATGATGTCGCAGACGATGATATCCGGACGTTGCTCGTCCATCCTGTCTAAGCCATCGATTCCATTGTTCCCCTTCAACACCGAGAAATCGGCGGCTTCGAGGCAATCTGCAAGGCTCTCAAGAAGGGAACTGTCGTCGTCGAGAATAAGCACTGTTCCGTTCATGGATTCAGTCTCCTTTTACTGATCTGTCGCTGCCATTAGCCACTGGCAGCAAGACTGTGAAGGTCGTCCCCTCACCGGGAATGCCCTTGCTCTTCACTTCGATGTGCCCACGGTGACGCTGCACAATTTCGGAAGCGATGGATAGGCCTAGACCAGTCCCCGGGGAACCTGACTTACGCCCCACCGTACCCCGGTAGAATCGTTCGAAGAGATGGGATAGGTCATCTGAAGAGATACCCAACCCGTCATCTCGAACGCGAAAGCCAACCCAGCGCGCCCCGTCTCGTTGCTCATGAACGGCACACACATCGATGTGGCCTCCCGCGGGTGTGTACTGGATGGCATTGGTGAGCAGCACACTCAGCACCTGACCGAGCAGGTTTGCGTCTGCCTGCACAGGCGGGATATGGGCCTCCTGACAGATGAGCACCAGATCCAGCTCGTGAGATTCAGCCAGGGCTACCCGGTCTTGAGTGGTTTCGGCCATCAGGTCGTTCAAATCCACCGCTTCCAGATTGAGTTCAACCTGGCCTTGATCCAGACGCGAAAGCCGCAGCAGGTCCTCGATTAATTGGTTCAGACGAGTAATCTCCCGGTCGAAGCGGTCGAGGTATTTGCGCTCACCCGGATCCCTCTGTAACAGGTTGTGATTCAATCGCAACGAGGTGATCGGTGTTCGCAGTTCATGCGAGACGTTCGAGACGAAGGCGTCCTTCATACGCTCCACTTGCTTCAAAGCAGTGATGTCGCGGATCGAAGCCACAATGCCTTGCAGATCGCCTCCAACCAGGATAGGTGACAAGGCCAGTTCGGCATCACAGACCGAGCTTTCCTTATCTGAAATAGTGAGTTCGACGCGCACCTCTTCTTCCTGATCGATCAATGTCTGAAGAACACGGTTGCATTCTTGTAGCGAAGCATCGCCCATGACAGCACAAAGCGACATACCACGCGCCTCCTCTGTCGAATAGCCAAAGAGATTTTCAAAAGCCTTGTTGACTAGGCTGATTGTTCCAAGGGGGGAGAGCAGCAGAATGGCATCTGGACTGTTGCCCACGATGGTTTCGACTCGTTCCTTCTCGTCGCGCAGCTCTTGTGTGGCTTCATGGACCGCCACCTCCATATGTTCGCTGTGCTTCTCTAACTCTTGATATAGCTGCGCATTGCGCAAGGCGACAGCTGCTTGATCCGCGAAAGCCTTCAACCAGGTTGCGGCCTTACCGTTGTAAATCGCCGGTTGTTTGCTATTAAGATGGATGAATCCAATAACAAAGCCATCTACTACGATCGGCGCTCCCGCATAAGCTCGGATCCATTCACCGATTCCATTGAAGACCCCTTTGGTCACCCACTGGGGGTCATCCTGCACATCCTCAACGACCTCCGGCTGAGCAGTTTCAACCATTCGAAGCGAGTGGGGTGTTTGGTCAAGTGGGATCGTTAGGTTACGTAAATTGTGTGTTTCAAATTCATCGTATCCACGACTGGCGGTTATTCGGATCTCATCGCCCTCAATGAGGGAAATGTCGGCAGCATCGTAGGGGAGCACACTCCGGATGCCATCCAGGATGCCCTCAAGGACAGCATCGACATCCAGTGTGCTGTTGATCGCTGCAGCCGTTACTGCCAGGGCTTCGGCGAGCATGCGCTGCTCTTGTTCGGCTTCCTCCATATGCTTGCGCTCGGTGATGTCGCGATCGACTCCACGGAATCCGACGATTTGGCCATTCGCGTCGATTATCGGCACGGCGCTGCTTTCCAGGTAGCGCCATCTTCCATCCCGGTGCCTCCACCTGATCACAAGACCTCGCCACCCTCGCTTCTCCGAGATCCAGCGTGGCATCTCGGTCGCGATCATCTGCCTGTCCTCCTCGTGCATTAGATCGAAACTCGGCTTACCCACCAATTCGTCCGATTGATATCCCAATATGTGCTCGATAGCAGGGTTGGAATACGTGTGGATGCCCTGCAAATCGATCGCCCAGATCCAGTCCTGGGAGCTATCCACAATAGAGCGAATCGTTTCCGCTTGCTCGCGAAGTGTCTCCTCCGCGCGCTTGCGTTCAGTGATGTCGCGAGCCATACCTTGGACCATGGTCGTGCCGCCGATGTCGATAAGACTCGAGGACACATCGGCCGTAATTATCTCGCCGTTCTTGCGAATGAAGTCGATTTCAAACTCGACGACACCCTCCTCAGAAATGGTTTCGAAAGCGCGTTTGGAAGTTGAATGCGCATACGGAGGGTGGAGCTCTGGGATTGTCCGCTGCAAGACATCTTCGAGGTCATAGCCAAACAAATCAAGTGCCTTCTGGTTGACATCCATGATCTTGCCGCTGAGGTTATGCAGGAAGACCGCGTCATTGGACTGATGGAAGAGGGTGCTGTAACGCAGCTCGCTCTCCCTCAGCGTCTCCTCCGCCTGCATGCGCTCGGTGATGTCGGTAAAGACGGCCATGGTACCGGTGAAAAGATTCTCCTTGTCGATACGAGGGCTGCCGCTCACCAAAACGGAAATCCGCTTGCCATCCTTACATACCTGTTCCAACTCATAACGGTCGGCATGACCACTCATCCGCCGTTGGTCGGCTGCCCGGACTATAGGCTGTTGATCGGGAGGGATTACCTCCGTCCAGTGCATTCCCACCAATTCTTCAGTTGTGAAGCCTAGCATGTTCGCCGCTGCAGGATTGACGAAGGTAAAAACCCCTTCGACGTCATCCACGATGATGCCTTCGGCCATACTTTGAATAATGTTTTCGTTGAAAGTGGCCAACTCTTGTTTCTCACTGTTAAGCCGGGTGTTTTCAATGGCGATGGCTGCCTGATTTGCAAAGGTCGTGATGGCAGGCACATCGGACTCGCTCAGGCCGGATCCGGTGATGGCCAATAAGCCCCTCACTTCGCCGCCAACGGTCAACGGGGCAATGATGCTCTGCTGCGTACTCAATAGATCCACCAATTGGGTTGCAAGTGGGCGCAACGGCCGGGGTAGGATCTCTTCAATGGGTGTGATATCAAAATGACTAAATACCGTCTCCCCACTGTTGATGATCCTGTGGAAATACCCATCCGGCGTCAAAGTGAAACGGTAGCCATCCGCCGATAAGCCGATCAGTTTTTCAGCAGCCTGCACAAGTTTTGAATTTAGGGTGAGATAGGATAAGATCAAGTCCTTCTGGTCTTCGCTCAGGGTAAAAGCAGTGACATCAAAGCCCAGTTTGACCACTTGCTCGCCGATAGCACGGTACACCCCCTCCGGTGTATCCGCGCGCTGCACGGCCGGGGCAGCCTGACTGAGGGCCAACAGCAAGCGCTGGCTGCGAGATCGTTCATCTTCAGCCTGCTTGCGCTCAGTGATATCTCTAATAATAGCAACAACTCCCTCTACTTTGCCGTTCTTTTTAACTAATGAAGCACTCGCTTCAACCTGAATCATAGTGCCGTTTTTATGTCTGAGCGGCCATTCCCTAATTTCGTCGACATTCCCTCTGACTGCCTTCCTAAATAACTTAAGCACCCCCGGTAAATCCTTCGGACTGAAAACCAAAAGTTTGGCATAATTCTTGCCTATCACATCATCCCGTGTATAGCCGAAGATATCCGTAACTCTGTCATTGATGTCAATAATCTTGCCGGACTTATTAAGGCGTATAATTGCATCATTAACACTCTCAAAGGTAGTCCTATATCTCTCCACACTTTCCTGCAGCGCCTCCTCCGCCTGCTTGCGCTCGGTAATGTCTCTGGCTATTCCCAGCACTACAATTTTCCCCTCAATATTGACAGGATGCGTGTCTATCTCCACCTCAATCTCGCTGCCGTCTTTTCTGATTAACGTGAACTCATCAGGTCCGGTCGGTCTGCCTAGAACATTTTTTGCGAGAAGAGCGGTTGCCTTTGGGAGTTGGTTCTTGGGGAGTAAGTTAAGTTTCAGAAAGCTTTTCCCTATGAGTTCCTCTTTGCTGTAACCCGTGATTCTCTCCGCCTGCTTGTTCCCATCAATGAAATTCCCTTTCAGGTCGTTGATGTAATATGCGTCAGGAGCAGATTCAAAAATAATCCTGAACTTCTCCTCCTCCCGCTCTTGGAGCGCCGTGTAGGTATGGGTATTCATAATGGCGGTTGATACCTGACCGGCAAAAACCGTGATGGCTGGTATTTCGATCTCGCCCAAATCGGCACCAGATACCCCCATGACACCGAAGATCTTATCATCGAGCCTCAGCGGAGCGATGATGCTATGCATGTCCTTGCCATACTTTGTAACCATCGGTTTGATCAGTGGGCGAACACCCTTAGGAAAAATCTCGAGTAAGATCTCTGCCCTTGATTCCAGGAATATTGTCCGTCCTGCGTTCACCGCCTGATCAAGAATGCCATTATTACGAATACGGACCGGATAATCGTTTACGGAAAATCCGAGCCTCCTCGAAAAGCGATTAATCTTTTCTGGCTCGCGTGACTGATACGTTGTGGTCAGGTACTTGCCAGAATCATCGAGGGAGAGGATCGTAGCCTCGAAACCAAGTTCGTGGATGGATTCCCCGAACTTTTTATATACATCTCCCGGCGATCTCGCACTTTGTAATGATTGTGAAACCTTGCTCAACACAAGCAACAGGCGTGCTCCGCGATTTTCTTCAAGCGTTGGCATTTGTACTTCTATACCCACGAAAATCTCTCCTTCAACAATTCCACAAGTAAGGCTCGTTGGTGGATCCCCTACTTATCGATGCCCTCTGTACTGCTTCTGACCCACGCGCTGCCATTCTCGATTTCGCCCATCGTTTCTCTAATCGATGATGCCAGAGCTTGCCCCTTCTCATCTTTATTGACAATGCGCGCCGCGCCAGCAACCATTGCAGCCTCTGACAGATGAGAACCATTCGAAGTGGTGAGGAAGATCACTGGAACCCGGCCATTAATCTCATGCAGCGTCTTCATGATTTCAATGCCACTGGAATCTGGCAGAAAGAAGTCCATCAAGACGAGATCTGGTTTTTCACTGATATAGCGTGTTATGGCTTCCACCCCGCTGGAGGCTTCAGCGATCAACTCAAAGTCCGCGTGCGACTCGAGGAGGGTTTTCACGCCCATACGTACGTATTTGTGGTTGTCAACGATCATGATTTGAATTAGTTTCATGCTCTTCATAACGCTCCTTCTCTTTGCCCAGTGTTCAAAGATCCAATCCTCTTTTACCTGTCTTAAAGATTAAATGAAAACCTCCCCGATTTCCTGAGCTTTTCGGGGAGGGTTGAGGTAGGTCGTTCGACCTAGATGAATCTAGGAGGAATGATGTACCAATTTGTGCTTTAAGGCGATCGTTGCAGCCTCAGTACGGCTAGCGGCGCCTAGTTTGGAGAGGATATTGCTGATGTGATTCTTAACTGTCGATGGACTGATCCCTAACCGCTGAGCGACTTCTGCATTCGTCAGCCCTTCTACCAGGTGATTCAACACATCGAACTCGCGAGGTGTCAGATCATGCCCCAATGAGGGAGGTGCTGTGACGGCGTGGATGAGCGCTTGGGTGGCTTCTGGCGCCAGCGTTGGCTTACCGACGTTGGCGGTTTTGATGGCTTCCGCCAGCTCCGCCGCGGAGATGTTCTTCAGCAGATAGCCGACTGCGCCTGCCTCCAGCGCGGCTTGCAGTATTTCGTTCTCCACAAAGCTGGTCAGGGCAAGGATGCTCGTCTCGGGGTGTGACTTCATAATGGACTGGATGGCGGTGACCCCGTCCACCTCGGGCATTATCAGATCCATCAGGATTACGTCTGGTCTCAGCTGATCACAGAGCTCGATGGCTCTGCCGCCATCAGGAGCCTCACCGACGAGGGTCAGCTCTGGATGGGCCTCGAGCAATGTAGTCAACCCTTCGCGCACGATCGGGTGATCGTCCAGGATCATCACCCGGATCATCTCCGATTCAGCCATTGTTCGCCTCCCCGTCACCTGGCC
>JAUWFP010000117.1 GCA_030606845.1 Anaerolineales bacterium
AATGAAAATCGTAATCCCGCCGGGGAGGATGGCGCCCCATATCCCACCCTTACGCATCACGGACCAGGCGCCATAAACGCTGATGAACCAAAAGAGTAGCGCCATGATGAGCACGAACATCAATGGATCTTGATTGGGTTCGCTGGCGATGAGCACGGATAGGAAGACTGAGAAACGGCCGAGGATAGAGAGTATCTTCCGGCGCAAGGTCAACGCCGGGTCGAGTGTGGTTCCAAGCTGCCAACCCACAACAAAGAGGCCATAGGCTGTTGCGAATAATCCTGCCACGAAAGAGGGGAACCTGCTCCTCGCTAGAGCCGTACCGGTCCATACGCCGAGAAGTGCGACCAATGCCATGATGGAGAGATGCTCGTCCCATTCGGTCGCCGCTAAGGTCCACGCCCCTACAAGCGCGATTACATTGAGAAGCAAGAAAGAAGCCCAATCAAAGGGTGGGTGTTTATGCCGGGATTTCATGATGTGCATCCAGCCATGTGGAAAACCCATGAGGAAGAATCAATCGGCTAATTGTATCGAATCTCGCGCTAATATCCTCATAATCGGGATAATATTTTCGATGCTGATAGAAATACCGCTATGCAAAGCGTGGGGTTCATCTGTGGACGAGTATAAAGATGAGATAGCTTGCTGGCGGCCTGCAACCTTGGTATCATCGCCACGCGATGGACAACACCAACCCGCTGGACCCTTCTCGCCGCCGTCTTTACCTCATCCTGGCAGGCGTGATATTGGCAACGCTGCCCTGCTACTGCGCGGGGTGGATCGCGATCCGCCGGGCGCCGGGGAGAACGCTGGGGGAATCCACACCGACGTCCATTCCTGTTTCGGCGACGGCAATGCCGGCGGACACCCTCACCGCAGTCCCCAGCCCAACCCCTACGATCACTTTGACGCCGACCGCCACCCCCACCGCGTTCATCCCGCCTTCACGCACACCTACCGTTTCGCCATCGCCCACGCTCACGGAGACTCCAACGGCGACATCCACGCCGACGGATATGCCTACAGCAACAGAGACCTCACCCCCGGCAGACACACCCGTCACTCCTAGCCCTTGACGGCCAAGCCCCCAGCGCCAACATCCACCTTTTCCCAGACATTAACACCTTCCATATTCGTATCGTCAACCAATCTGACGACTTCCCCATTGGAAACATACAATAATTTGAGAACTTCAGCTTTTCCTTATCCTTCCGTAGCAAATTCAGATTGAGTCTTACAGGAGAAGATAAAGCATCGTTTACCCATCCGGTAAATGATGCTTTTGTGATTAACTCTAACTACCAAGTGAACAATCTTGTAATGCGCTCGAATAGCTCAGGATTGAGATTCTCAAAGCGGGCATGGTATCCGGTTACACTCAGCAAAAGACCAATAACGGCAGAATACAACGTAATCCCCCAAACCAAGATCGAGAACACCCAACGTCTCGGTTTACGATCTTGAACCTTGGAGAAACCAATCCACATACCGAGCGTTGCCAAAATCAACAACATAGGGAGCACGTCGATTAAGTGCCGCATCGATGTGGCTACAAAGAACAACAATAGTGAAAAACTGAAGATCACAACGCAAGCCAGAGTTATCACGATCCAAAGTATTTCAAGTCGATTCCGCTGAGGTAGTGTTAGAGATACATCCCCGCCTTCCGGACTCCCGAAAGGAAATTTATCCTTTATAAGCACTACGATGGGAATGATCGCCAAAAGAACATACGGGGTGGAGATAAAAATACCTGTAATCAACTCGGTGTAGTAATACTTTGGAATAAGTTTATGAATCGGCCAGAGGTAGTGACCTCCAATTGTCGCTTTTACGTACGGGAAGACACGTAGACTACGGAAGGGATTGAGGAGGTAATCAAATACGCTGGGTGGAACATAGGCTACGGATAGTACATACTCATACAACGCATGTAAATTCATCCGTGAGAGTTGATATTTATGACCGAACTCTAGGATGTCGCCAAAACGGTCGTAGTTGTACCAAGCATAGAGAGCAGCCCCGAGGATGAGTGGAATTGATAGCGAGAGCGTGGGGCGCACAATTTCTACCCATTTGGAGCTTCTCTTGCCGACAAACCCAATTCGGAGAATCGTAAAGGCTAAGAAGACCGCTACAGCAAAGATCAGACTCGTTCTTGAACCAACGGCAAGGGACCAGAAGACACCTGCCAATAAGAGCCTGTTGGCTTTGATATCCTCATCTTCAAAGGCAGTTAACGCCCAATAGAAACCGCCCAGGAGAAAGAACTGACCACTTGCAATAGCCGCCTCGTAAATAGCAGGGCGGCTTAGCAACCAGGGTATCGGATTCGCCAACCCAACGAGGAGAACTCCTGGGATAAGCGTCCACAAGTGTAGATGATAGAAGTATCTCTTATAAATTCTCAGCAGGATAAGGGCACCAAAAACAAAGATCCCCAGGTCGAAAATGAAGGTTAAATGCTGGTCGCCCAAGCGAATGGCAAAGATGCCCTTCACAAGAGCTGTAACTAAACCAGGGGCAGGCCCCCAATACAAGAAATATTTGCCATCATAGAATGAGGCGTCCCATATTTGGGGAATCGTCTTTCGTTGTTCATATTCGTAAGGATCGGAAAGCTCTAGCAAACGCGGGTCTGGTTCTACCAGAAGATGAGTCTTCCCCTCCAAGAAAGCTTCTCCAAGCATGGCGTAGTAATCCGTTGTCCGCGGCCATGCCGTAATGAAACCAACGCTCACCAGCCAGACATATATACAGGTGATCAAGAAAATGATGACACCAACCAGGAGAGAGGCTGAACGAATCTTTGATGTCCTAATAAAAGCTACCGGTGGAAACCTCGCTACTTTTGATTTGAATCTCCACAAGGGTTCAACAACATTGCACTGCCAAAAAATCATCGCACGATGTTCTCTGAAGCGTACACACACATTAGAAACTATACTGGCGGCAGTCTTCAAAGATTCATCGATGAAAGTGACACCCAAGGCTGCTTGAAGGATATCGCTTAGTATCTTAATGAGAGCGTTCGAAGCGACTCGAAAAGCGCGTAAGATCTGTGCGCTCAGTGCAGCGACAAGGAGAAGTAAACCAGCAACGAGCAGGATCTTCCTTGAGGGTCCCCACTCAATATCCGCATCAATGCCTAATTGGACCGCCAACACCGCGACAACGATCATCCCCGCTGCGAGTGTTCCAATAACTAGTTTGGACAAGTTTCTTAAACGCATGCCACCGCTGCCTTCATTCTCTCAATATCCATTACACTCTTGTCTGTCCTACACTCAGGGGATGATTTTGACGCCATGGTGCCAATCGATGAGCCCCCTATCCCTTTAAATGCACGTGCGAATCAACTCTGTTTATCTGATGCACCTATCGGTCCTTCACTCCTAATTTGTGTCGAGGATCACTCCCCACAATATGATGGTTTTATCATCTGAGGCAGAAGCGAGCACACTCCCGTTCGGCGAGAAAGCGATGCCGTTAATTGCATCGGCATGAGTCTCAAGACTGTGAATAAGTGTTCCGTCCAAATTCCAAAGACCGATCGTTTTGTCTCTTGATCCAGAGGCGATCAGCTTTCCGTCGGGAGAAAAGACTACGCTGTTCACGCGATAGATGTGCCCAGTAAATGTTTCGAGCAGGCTGCCGTTCTCAGCGTCCATCAACCAGAAGACCGGACTTCCTATGAACGCTATTGTGAGGGTCGAGTCATCTGGTGAGATATCAAGGTCTCGGGTCCTCAATTGGTACCCCTCCAGAAGACTTGGGGGAACATACTCCCCAACTTCCCAGCGCTGGACCGAGCCACCGCAGCAGGGCTGTCCATCTCCAGTGATGATCTCCTCGCCATCGGATGTGAAGTCAATTCCCCAGCTCGAAACCGTCCCCAGAGACCGTCCTACACATTGCGGTTGGGGCAAGGAACGCCTGAAAATACCAGAGTTAACCTGTCGAAGTTCGACGAAGCACTTATTACCACCGATCGCGATCAGATTTCCATCTGGGGAGAACTCTACTTTATAAACTCTATCAATCAATGGGTCGATTGTCCGTATGAGATTGCCGCCGCCAACATCCCAAAATCGAATAGATCCATCGTTCGATGCAGAGGCCAGAATAGTTCCATCAGGAGAGAAGGACAGATCGTTTACGATCTCCTTGTGCCCGATTAATTCGTGAACCAGGGAGCCATCGCTCGAGTTCCAGATTCGCACGGTGGCATCCTCCGACCCCGAGGCAATCAGACTGCCATCAGGAGAGTACTCCACAACAATCACCGGAGCATCGTGACCCGATAGTGTAAGGAAAGATTCGATGTGAGTGGCGTTTTCCTCTGTAATTTTTGATAGCTCGGTGGCGTGATCCGGTAAAGCGCTTGGAGTGGCCTGGTACGTGTTCGTAGGTGTAGTGTTTAGCGTATTATCGGGTGAGGCTATTGCAGTTGATGTTTTCGTCTGAGATGCAGTCGAAATTAATTTCGGCGACGGAGTCATTGTAGCGTCGATAGCAACAAAGTCATTCGACGAGCCTTCACTACAGGAAACCGTTATGAACGCCATGAAGGCGAAGCTCAAGCGATTGATTATCCTGATCCGGGCTTTTAGAAGTGAACCGAGCGAGTTTTCATCCCATAAGTTAATATTTGTCACAATATTCTCCTAGCCAGTTTGAGCTCTTGAAACAATTATGTCCACACACCCAACCACTTCAAATGGCGGAAAGATATTACCCCACTACGATTGGATTATTGAAAGCCTTGACCTGCAAGTATCTCTCGCCCATCCTTATACTTACTCAAAGTTGGGTTGGAACGATAACATAAATGGCTGGAACCGTAAAAAAAAGCGGGTTCAGTTTTTGACATCTAACAAACTATTTGTCAATCACCAAACCTATTATTGCACTTAATCGTTGAAACCAGAACTTCCTATGCTGGCGAAGGAATCCACAATCACGTAGTAGAAAACCTTCTGGTATAAGTTTCCAGCACTGCTTCTCAAACTCATCAGAATAAAGCTGGCCCAGCGCGGAATTCTACTTGAAAGCGTTATCTCTTATCTGGAACTGGACAGTCTGGGCGAAAGTAACCTGACATTCACAATGTGCGGAGTAACGCATCATGCATATCTATTTTTGTCTAACCGAAATGAAAAAGCCACCATTGAGATCTCGCCGACGAGATACGGTGATAGTATTACTGGAGCTAAATAACGGTCGTTAGATCTGGTGGTGGTGTCTGACCGAGAACACTACCAGGAACTCTCTCGCTCAAGAGACCGACAATCGCCTGACCATCCCCTTCATGCGCCAAGCGGACCAACTCATCAATTGCCGTCTGAAGTGTTTCGCCATACATCATGCTGTTCTCTTCGACGCGCACAATATCAGGGTGCTCTGTTTCCGTATAGTTCAATCCCTCATCCCAGAGTTCCTCGCTGAGTTTTTCGCCGGGGCGGATACCCGTGAATTGGATTTGAATATCCTTCCCAGGTTCAAGTCCGGAAAGCCGGATCAGGTCCTCCGCCAGGTCGACAATGCGGATCTGCTTGCCCATCTTCAAGACAAAGAGATCGCCTGCTGCGCCCATGCTTGAAGCCTGCATCACCAGGTGCACTGCTTCAGGGACAGTCATGAAAAAGCGCTTCATCTCCGGGTGCGTGATCGTAATCGGACCGCCCTTAGCGATTTGGCGTTTAAAGATAGGCACGATACTGCCGCGGCTGCCGAGCACATTTCCAAAACGAACAGTTACGAATGTTCTACCGAATCGTTCCGCCGCATCGTGTACAATCATCTCGGCAACGCGCTTGGTTGCGCCCATCACGCTTTTTGGCTGCACAGCTTTATCCGTGGAGATCAGCACAAAATGTTCGCTGCCGCATGCCAGAGCTGCATCTATCACACTCTTCGTGCCAAGCACGTTATTCGTGACCGCCTCCTCGACGTTGAGTTCCATCAGCGAGACATGCTTATGCGCCGCAGTGTGGAAAACAACTTCCGGTTGCTGGCTGGTGAAGATATCTCGAATTCGCTCGACATCACGCACATCAGCGATCACAGGGATGATTGGTAAGCTGGGAAATGTTTCACGCAGTTCAAGCATCGCTTCGAAGATGCTATTCTCACCATGGCCGAGCAGGATCAGCTCTCCGGGATTCCAACGAGCAACCTGACGGCAAAGCTCAAGCCCGATGGAGCCCCCGGCCCCGGTTACAAGAACTCGCATGCCGGTAATTTTTCGGCCGACAACCTCATCATCGACTTCTGTCGGCTCTCGTCTGAGCAGGTCGGTAATGTCGACCTCACGCAACCGACTGACGCTGACTTTGCCACCAATAAGCTCATAAATCCCGGGCATCGTGCGGAAGGGGATTCCATTCGACTGGCACTCTTCCGCCAATACCCTGACTATATGGCCAGGCGCTGTCGGAATGGCGATCACTACCTCTTGCGCTAACACACGCTCGACAACATCATTGACTTCATCAAGCCCGCCCATGACCTTGATGCCGTGGATCTCCATCCCTATCTTCTCTGGATCGTCATCTACAAAGGCGACCGGGGTCATCTGCAGCTGCGGGTTGCGCTGCATTTCACGCAGAACAAGGACTCCCGCATCCCCCGCTCCAGCGATTACAACTCGTTTGCCGCCGCGAAGCTCACTCGCTTTTTGGCTGATTTGCCCACTTTCAGCTAAAAATCTGACAACGATCCTGAGGCCGCCAACGCTGAAGAGTGAGAGCAGCCAGTCTATGCCGATCACCGAACGCGGGAACCCAAGAGCAAAGCCGCCCAAGGCTCGGATGGAGACTACAAGGACACCCACACAGGCAGAGGCGGCAAGTGTGGCCACAAAGATTAACCGTAATTCACGCACACTAGCGTAGACCCAATAGCGGCGAT
>JAUWFP010000213.1 GCA_030606845.1 Anaerolineales bacterium
GCGCGCCTTAAGCCCTCCCGATGGGTTGATCGGCAATTTACCGCCGATCTGCGTATCACCCCGCTCCAACGCCTTGGCGCCCTCCCCTTTCGGGAAGAAGCCTGCATGTTCGCTTTCGGCGATCTCCAGAATCGTGAAGGCGTCATGCAGTTCGGCGACATCGATGTCCTTGGGCTTGATCCCCGCCATCTTGAAAGCCTGCTTCGAAGCAAGCGTGACCGCCTTGAGATCGGTTGGGTCGCTCCGTTCCTGAAGCGTATGAGTGTCCGTCGCCTGCCCAACGCCGTCGATCGTGACCAATGGTTTCTTGAGTTTATTCGCGATCTCCTCTGTAGTAAGCAGCACCGCTGCTGCGCCATCGCTAACGGGACAGCAATCGTAGAGATGGATTGGATCGGCCACAACCGGGCTGTTAATCTGTGATTGTGGGTGCGTGAGGATGCCCTCCATCGTGATCTTCATCTGGATGTGAGCATAGGGATTAAGCAATCCATTGGTCTGATTCTTGATAGCGACCATCGAAAGATGCTCGCGTGTAACCCCATATTTCTCCATATAGAGACGAGCGAACATCCCCGCCATCGCAGGCAACGTCACCCCGTAGATGTACTCCGCCTGCGGGTGGGTCATACAAGCGACAATGTCCGTAGCCTTCGGGCCAATCACCTCGCGCATCTTCTCGCCGCCAACGACGAGCACGACATCATTGAAACCCGAAGCCACCGCCAGGAAGCCATTTTTAATCGCCGAACCACCGGACGCGGGACCATTTTCGACCCGATCGGCAGCGGCAGGAAGCAGGCTCAAACGATCGACAAGCGCGCTTGCTACGGAAACCTGGTGGTTAAACAGGCCCGAGGCCATGTTGCCAACATAGACAGAGTCGATGGGACGATCCCCCAAACCAGCATCATCCATGGCGTTCAACCCTGCTGTGGCGAGCATATCCATCAGACTGTCTTCGTCCCGCCGTTCAAACGAGATCATTCCTACTCCAGCAACGACAACGGGTCTCATAGCTCCCTCCTCTTCGCCCCAAGGATCTTCTCCAATATATCGTCCTCGCTGGCGACGATGATCTCTCTTTCTGCGACAGCGAGCAGATCTTCTGGCACAGGCCGCTCGCCAGCCACTAAGCGGTCTTTGTGCTTGTAATACAGTTCTTTTGTTAAGCCATAAGGGACGGCACCTCCGAGCTCGTGCTGACCCTCACGCTCGATTAACTCGTATTCAATCATCCAACGCCTGAAGCCGATAGGGCTCTCGGCAGTAATAAGCACTTCCTCCTGCCCGATATACTCAAACGAGTATTCCATCTTCGCGGCAAACAGGTGGGCACCAATGCGCAGCCCTCTTTCGGTAGCAAGTGTATGAAGGCTGATCCCCAATTCGCGCGAATAAAGACGTGTGTTTACGACCCCGACAAGCAACCCGTCGATCTGACCCATCAGGCAGAATTCATCACGCACTCGGTAGCGGTACCAACCCAGCAATTCTGCATACACGCGCGCGCCGACGATGTCGTAGAAATCGCGCTCGACTTTCATCGTCGGTCTTACTGCTTCCAAGAGTATCGGCACATCTGCCCGACTCGCCTGCCGAATGATTAATTTGCCCCCCGTCGCCAGCGTCACTACCTTTGGCGGGTAAGGCGGTAAATCCATCTCCGGTGGTCGAAGATAACCTTCAACTTCCATGTCCATGTTCTATTCTCCTATTCGGTGCAAAGGCTTTGTGAACAAAGTATAGATTGTTAACTCCCTGTACAGAAATTCTTAATATAAATAAGGGACACCATCGATCCATACTCTCATTTTTTCAGTCAAGATGAAGCATGAAGATGGGCTATCACAGAACTGAGAGTCGAGGCCGCGGTATTGCTCTCGGCGTCCTCGATACCCGAGGTGTCCTGCAGATCACACGCAACATTCATCAGCGTGACAGGTCAAAATAGCGACTTGTCATTATCAGATAGTGTTTGGTCAACCGACCCTCCACTCACCAGGGATGTCAAACCGTCCCAATTACTCGAGGTTATGCACCTTGACTAACCGATGTTCATGTGAAAATAATAGATGGCGAAAATCGTACTCAAAATCTGTAAATTACAACTTGAACTCTATCATAAATTGAGTGTAGATAGTATGAGTTTAGTATGCGATCAAAGCGTCAACTGTCCCAAAGGAGACGAAGACCGTTAGCTAGTGTATCTCTTCGGCACCCCGAGATTACCCTCCCAGCTCTCTAACGTGAAAATCGAAGTAATCTATCCTGAGATAGGAGTCTCAGGACAGATAGCGAAGCGCTGCGCTGACTAATGTGGAGAGCCTAATATTGTTGTACTTCCATAGCAGCTCTCTTAAGCGTAAAGTCTATTCCTGATCCACGCCTATTCGGTAAGATATCCCCTGGGTTTCAATCGATTGCGTCACAGCGTTAACAACCTGCTTGGCTTCCTCTTTATACTGCCGCGCCGAGTAAAAACGGAGGGGGTTCTTTTGATCCCGAAGATAAAATCGCATTTCATCGCTAAACGAGATTTTTGGTTCCTTAAACTCCACCTTATCAATTGTAGTAAATGGGATTGATTCAACGAGCTTGGGTTTATTCCACATTGACAATTTTACAAGCATCACTCCAGTGCTGATAACTCCGAGGTAATACCAGGAAGTTGCCGACGAAGACCTCGCCTTATCAGATACCAACATTACTGGGCCAACTTGTTGGCCGGGTCCCAACTGCGCATTAAGTGTTTCACGCATTTTGTAAATTTGCCTCTCCTGGCGGGAGAGCTTATCTGGAGGTGGACTCAGAGTGACATCTTTTGCCTTAATGATCTCCCCTTTTTCCAGCTGGCTTAATTCCTTCGCCTCTCTATAAGCCCAAAATACTTGACCGAACCAAATAATGAGAACAGCAAAAAAGGCAATTTCTTCCAACCAACCATAAGGGGAGAATAAGAAGATGAAAAAGGAGACTACCAACCCTGCCCAAACGTAGATTGCCTTCGTGAATTGTCCAAGTAAAAGGTAACCCAGCCCAGGTACGATTGAAAGAAAGCCAATGAGAATCGGGTGTTTCATGACATCCTCCCCTGCGTATAATCTTTCGAATTGAGGCCAAAAAAGCTTTGATGATATGATCAGAAAACGGCCGAAACAACAACGGGAGTTCCAGTCCAAGGCTAGACATTAATAGCATAGCACTTGTGTCGAGGAAGGCAAATCAAGATGGTTATTGAAGAATAGATGAGCTGGCTTAAGTCGCGCTGCTCGGGGTTGAGTACTGTTAGATCCAAGCCCGTCAACCAATCAACGACACTGGAATTCATGACTTTTCGGCGGGAAAAGATTAATTACTAGGGAGTCACACCCATGCAAAATATTTGCACGTCGCCTTTCCCCTCTGCCTCCATCGCACGGAATGTGTCTACGGATTGGTTTTTCTAAACTTAAACCTTTGAGCTGAGCAACCGTAAACCGTTGCTTTAATCGTTACAACGTACCCGCAATTAGCGAAGTGAGCACAGCCAACCCCACTGAACAGAGTGTGCCGATGAGAAAATACTCCGCAAATTCGCGCTTCTTAAACTGCGGGTAGCGCACCGCAGCCTTCGCCGCAACAACGAATCCGACGGCGGCGAACCCCCCAACCGAGACAAGCACAAATGTGACAAGGCGCTCAAGAATGCCGATGACCTCGCCTGCACCAATCAGTGGCTGGATCTCCTCCTCAACCTGCTCTGGTCGAACAAGCCCCAAGACGCTTATGGTGAAAAGCGTCGCCCAGTTCCAGAGCATGACCACTGCAAGAGCGAAACCCAGGATATCTGGTGCAGTGATAATTCCCGATAAGTGCGACCTGGGCACAAGATCCTCAGGGAGAAATCGGAGAATCAAGGGCATGATCCCCGCGAAGAGGAAAGGAAGCAAATGGACACACGGTCGTCCATATGCAAAGCCCCCTTGAATATCACGCTTGATAAGGTGGCGAAAGAGGTACGCCCAACCTTCTCCAAGAGCGAAGACGACGGCATAATAAATGAGTGCCCGCCGGGATCCAATCTGGCTTGAGAACGCAAAAGCACCAACCCAAATAACCGCCCGAAGTAGGGTGCGGTACCAACGCCATTTACCCTCAAAAGCGATGAGCGCTCGTTTGCGGGTCTGGAAGCCATATTCGGTCAAGATAAGCGAGAACAGGCTGATTAGATAGAGATCAAGCACTTGTTACCTCTTCACCAAATGTATTCTTATTTTCAATCAGGACAAGTGTCAAAAGCCATGTTGCCGTCGCCTTTCTGACATACGCCGCGCCCGCCGCACGCAGATGCTGACTCACCGCTGGTTGGCTAACCTCAAGCAGCCGGGCGATCTCCACACCTTCCATGCCCGACATCGAGAGGTCGATGATTTGCCGCTGCCTTTCGGTCCAACTTCGACGCATACCGCTGTACAGCAGGCTGTAAATCTCGAAACCGGGATGAGCCTCACCGCACTCCA